>NZ_JBRCUV010000026.1:0-66339 GCF_053498235.1 Thermodesulfobium sp. | reverse complement strand
ATTGTTAATACCTTTTTCTATCTCTTTCATTATTTAACTCCTTTTTAAGTAGTAATAATAGCTTTTGTGGATATGTTGATAACTCATCTTTTTTAATTTCTAGAGCCATTTTTCTTGTTGAAAACTTGTTTATTATTTGTTTTGTATGTGGATAATTTTTATTAAACTTAGAGTTATTAACCTTTTATTAACATTTATCCACATAATATTAACAAGTTATCAACAAGTTATCAACATTTGTTGATAAGTAGAGCATTTTTTAAGTTGAGTTTAAGAGAGACTTTATTTGCTCAATTATTTTTTTAAGTGTTTGGTCGTTGTTTATTTCTTCTTTTACTCTTTCATAAGCGTGTATTACTGTTGAATGATCTCTTCCAAAATATTCACCTATTTGTGGTAGCGAGTTTTTTGTCATCTCTCTACATAAATACATTGCAATCTGCCTTGCGTTTGCTTGATGACTCTTTCTTCCTCTACTTTTTAAGTCTTCTAATTTAATTTGCATTACTTTAGAAACAGCTGTTGCGATCTCATCCATTGTAGGTAGATTGTTTAATTTATTATCTTCTATGTTTTTGAGTGCTTCTTGGGCATGTTTTATTGTTATCTTTGATTCTTGATTAATAGAGCAGAGGGCCATCGATTTTGTAAGTACGCCTTCTAATTCTCTAATGTTTGAGGCTACCTTTTCTGCAATTAATATTAGTGCGTCTTGCTCTATATCAATATTTTCTATTTCAGCTTTCTTTTGTAAAATTGCAATTCTTGTTTCTAAATCTGGAGGTTGAATATCAGCAATTAAACCCATTTCAAACCTTGTTCTTAAGCGCTCTTCTAAGGTTCTTATTTCTTTTGGAGGTCTGTCAGAGGATAGTACTATTTGTTTTCCTGATTCATAAAGTGAATTAAAAGTATGAAAGAACTCTTCTTGTGTTCTTTCTTTTCCAGCTATAAATTGGATATCGTCAACTAGCAGTATATCTATATTTCTATAATGTTCTTGAAACGAGTTGATTTTATCATCCTTTATGGCGTTTATAAATTCATTTGTGAACTTTTCGCTTGTAATATATAGAATATGAAGGTATGGTTTTTTAGTTCTTATTGTTGTTGCTATAGCCTGGAGCAAGTGCGTTTTTCCTAATCCTGCTCCACCATAGATAAATAAAGGATTATAGGCTTTACCGGGGTTATCTGCTACTGCGAGAGAAGCAGCATGCGCCATCCTGTTACCTGGCCCTACAACAAACGTTTCAAAGGTGTATTTAGATAAAAAGCTTCTCTGTTCATTCCTTTCTGTTTGTTGTATATTTTGATTACTACTCTCTAAACTTTCGTTTTCCTCTAAACTTTCTCTAGGTTGTTCTATTTCTAGGTATAGTTTAAGATTATCGCTTTCAATTATGTCTTCGATTATATTCTTTAATTTACTTGATTTTTGTTCAATATAAGTTTTAATAAATTCGTTTGGAACTATTAGAGTAAATTTATTTTCTTCTTTGTTAATTACTGCTTTAGAAGGTTTTAAAAAGGCTTCTACTGTGGGTTTTCCCATCTTTTCTTCAACTGTATCTAATATTTCTTGCCAAATATTATTCACTTCACCTAACCCTCTCAATTATCATTAACCTCTTTTAAAATTTGTAGATATATTTTATCATAGATAGGTTATCGTAAATATTCTAAATTCTAAATAGATATGGAGTGATAGATGTGCCAAAAAGAACTTATCAACCAAAAGTAAGAAAAAGATTTAAAGTACATGGATTTCTTACTAGAATGAGCACCAAAGCTGGTAGAAAAGTTATTAAGTCGAGAAGAACAAAAGGAAGACATAAGTTGACGGTTAGTGATTCATAAGAGTGCATTAATAAGCAATTCAAAAGAGATTTTAAGGGTATTTAATTCTAAGAAAAGAGAAGGCCACTATGTTAATATTTTTTATCGGCCTTCTTTATCCTCTAGGGTTTGTGTTATTGTATCTAAGAAAGTATCAAAGAGTTCTGTAAAAAGAAACTACATGAAGAGATTTATAAAGAGTTTTTTTATAATGGATTTTTTATATAATACTGATAGAAGAGATTTTTTTGATATTATAATTTTAGTGAAAAAACCATTTTGTAAAACAAATAAAGGAGAAGTTTACCAAGAATTAAAAAGGTTATGCAAAGATTTGTAGTATGTTTTTTAATTTTTATAATAAGAGTTTATCAAAAATTTATTTCACCTTTAAAAGGTAGGAGCTGTATTTTTTATCCCACATGTTCTGAATATGCAATTATAGCTATATCAAGATTTGGTATATTTAAGGGTAGCTTTTTAGCGATAAAAAGAATATTGAGGTGTCATCCTTTAAATCAAGGTGGATATGATCCAGTTCCAGAAAAATTTATTAATTCGAGAGGAGAAATAAGATAGTGAATTCCTTCTTTAGTTGGTTTGATACTAACGTTTTTCATCCAATTTTTTATTCTTTATTAAGTTTCTTACATGATTTTGGTTTAGTTATTATTCTTATAACTCTTTTGATAAGAGCTATATTGTGGCCCTTCAATCACATTTCACTTGATCAGATGAAGAAGATGCAAAAGCTTCAACCTAAAATAAAGGAACTTCAGGAAAAATATAAATCAGATCCACAAAGACTTCAAACTGAGATGGTAGCCTTTTATAAAAATAACAATATAAATCCGTTTGGTGGTTGTCTACCAATGCTTATTCAGTTACCTATTCTCATTGCCTTTTATTATTTTTTGCTTAGTCCTGAATTAAAAAGTATTATTGAACAAACTCATTCAGCAGTAAATTTTTTATGGATTTCTGATATTACTGAAAAGGATCCATTTTATATTTTGCCAGCTTTACTTATGATTACAACATACATTCAACAAAAGATTACAACAAATACTGCTGATAGGATGCAAAGACAAATGCTTTTAATAATGCCACTTTTCTTAGGTTTTATATCCATTCAGTTTCCTGCTGGGATATTAATTTATTGGAACGTTTCTAACATAATAGGTATATTACAATCATTTATAGTTATGAGAAAACATTCATAATGTTAAAAGAAGTATTAGTTAGTGCCAAAAATCAAGAAGAAGCTATTAAAAGAGGTTTGGAACTGCTTGGTATTGATGAGGATTCAAAGTATAATTTTGAAATTTTAGAACACCCAAAAAGAGGTCTTTTAGGTATTGGGTCTAAAGAAGCAAAGGTAGTTATAAGATACACTCCTACTATTGAGGAATTTGTTTCCGAAATAATAAAATCTCTAATAAAAGAGATTCCAAATAGTAATTTTTCTATAGAATTTAACTTAAATCAAAATATCCTTTTTGTTAACATAAAGGGGGAAAATATAGGGTGTCTTATTGGAAGACACGGTTTAATACTTAAATCTTTAGAATTTTTATTAAACAAAGTTATAAAGGTTAACTTTGATAATTTTAAAGTCGTTCTTGATATAAACAATTATTGGAAAAATAGAACCTTATTTTTATATGAACTGTCTGATAAGCTTGTAAAAAAATGTATAAAATTTAAGAGGAAAATAGAATTTTTACCTTTACCAGCCCATGAAAGAAAGGTAATTCATATCTATCTTTCTAAACGCAGCGATATAACTGTTTATAGTGTGGGTACTGGAAAAGATAGGCATATTGTAATTGAACCAGTAAATAATGCTTAAAGATAGTACTTCATTTGATGCTCAAAAATTTAGTTTATTATTTAAAAGATACTTACCCGGTTTTGTTAAATATTTGGATAATATATGTTTGTATTCAGAACGTCTCTTTTTATATAATAGAAAGCATTCATTAGTCTCATTTAAGAGCATTGAAGATTTTTTTTTCAAACACATATATGATTCTTTATATCCTACTAATTTATGTCCTAATTTTTTTTGTTATTCAAAATTTCTTGATATTGGTTCTGGCGCTGGAATTCCAGGTTTAATTTTGTCGATTTGTTTTCCTGAAACCTTATGGTTATTACTAGAACCAAAATATAAAAGGGTCGTTTTTCTTGAAGGAATAATTTTAGAACTTAATATAAAAAATGCTGTAGTGCTTCAAGAAAGATTTGAAAATTTAAAAGAAATACCTGAAAGAGTTATTTCAAGAGCGACCTTTCCCCTAGAAAAAATGCTTTTAATTTTAAAAAAACATAAAAATTTTTCTGTAGGATTATGGTTAGGCCAAACTTTTGATGGGTCTCTTTTGATTAATTGTGATTATGAAATCTTTAATTATACCCTACCGGATGGCTTTGGGATAAGAAGATTTTTGCTAATTAAATTTTGATTTGACAGTTATAAAGCTTCTAAAATATAATAAATCGTGTATGGTGGATGTAGCTCAATGGCAGAGCACTGCACTGTGGCTGCAGGGGTTGGGGGTTCGAATCCCCTCATCCACCCCATTATGCGCCCGTAGCTCAGTTGGATAGAGCGACGGACTTCGAATCCGAAGGTCAGGGGTTCAAATCCCTTCGGGCGCGCCAGGAGTCTAAGGTAGGAATCTTTAACGAAGTAAAATCAAAGTTTGTTTATGCTAAGGATGTGAGACAGATTTTGGAATACGTTAGTACTGGCAATGTAGATGCGGGCTTTGTTTATAAAACTGATGCTGCCACATCAAATGATGTTCAGGTAGCTAGCACGATTCCAGATTTAAATCATAAGCCCATAGTGTATTATGCAGCTGTACTGAATTCTACAAAGTATCCTGATGAAGCAAAAGAATTTATGAATTATCTTTTAAGTAAACAATCACAAGAAATACTTAGCGAATATGGCTTTTTACCGCCTGAGAAAATTAAATAAAATTTAAAAGTTTGGATTTCTTTTGTTGGTCTTATTTGGTAAACACGGACCTATTGGCATACTTTTTGAAACTCTCTTTCATACTTCAATAATATTTACAATTTATGCTGCATCTGCTGCATCCTTTTTGGTTGCATTTCCCTTAATGTATAAAAGTGCAAGATCGGCTTTTGAAAGTGTAGATGAAAATCTTAAAGATGCTGCTAAAACTCTTGGTGCTGGTAATTGGAAAATTTTTTTTACAATTACATTGCCGCTCTCTTTTCCTGGATTGGTATCTGGGTTTATTTTGGCTTTTGCAAGGGCATTAGGTAAGTTTGGGGCAACAATAAAGGAAATTTCTCTTAAGCATTAAGTTTTTATACTCCCGTTGTAGTAAGGATATCTTCGTCTGTCTCTTGTCTCATCACTCTTCCTATGTCTGATCTTGTAATTATGCCGACTAACTCATTATTTTGATTATCCTTGACCACGGGTACTCTCCCAATACCTTTTGATATAATTATTTTCATAAAATCGTATAATGAATCTTCAGGAGTTAATGTTATTAAGTTTTTTGTCATGATATCCCTCGCAAGCACCTTGTTTTTATCCAATTTTCTTGCTTTCCACAAATCTGTTTTAGTTATCATTCCGACTAAAAAACCATTGTCTGTAATTGGAATGCCGGTATATATATTTTTTGTCATTATATCTTCAACTTCAGCAACTTTTAAATCTGGACTAGCTGTCAGAGGTTTTTGCATAACCTCTTTTATCTTTATATAGGTTAAATAGTGCGATATACATTCATCTTGATATGCAGGCGAGTCTATCCTTCTTTCGACCTGTGCGCTGTATATGCTTTGATGTCCCGAGAAAAAATCAGCTATGAAGACAGAGATCATTGATGGGATAAGGAGATCGTATCCGTGACTCATTTCCGCTACCATAACAATAGTTGACAAAGGTGCTTTTGAAACTGCTGCGTAAACCGACATCATGCCTACGATAGTGAACGATGTTATGTCAAGATTATTATTTGGAATTATGTTTGATAAAAGATTGCTGACTGCAAACCCTGTAAGTCCCCCTGAGACGAGCGATGGTCCAAAAACACCTCCGGGACTGTTAAATCCCAATGTAAAGCCCAATGCCAGTACCATCGCAACAATGCCAATAATTGTAAATTGAGGCGTTATGATGTCAAGCCTCTTGTCTGTTATAAGCTGAATCCACCCATAACCGCTGCCGATAACCACAGGGCTTATAATACCGATTGAGCCTGTAACAAAGCCACCTATTGGCTGAACCATATATTGAGGTAAAGGCAAAATACTTGCAAGCTTTTTTGAATATAAGAAAGATTTCATTATAGATTTTGCAATGAACATACAGGCAAACCCAAGAACTATATATTGTAATAATACCACTATTTTAAAATTTTTGGCGGCATCTACGTGAATATAAAATAAGGGTTCGAAACCAAATGTTAAGCCTACACAAGTGTAAGCTATTATTGCCGCAATGAAGCAGCTAAGCATTGATTGTATTTCAAAGTCCTTTTTATAAAAAACCTCTGCACCAACTATAGCGCCAGCAAGAGGGGCCCTAAAAACTGCTCCAAGTCCTGCTCCAAGACCAGCTGCTAGCGCAATTCTTCTTTCTCTCTCGCTTAATTTTAATTTTTGCGCTATAAAAGATCCTAAGCCTGCTCCAATTAAAGACATTGGACCTTCTCTTCCCGATGTGCCGCCCGCACCAATTGTGATTGTTGATGCTAGAAGCTTTATAAAAGTTGTTTTTATATCAATTAATGCCTTTTCAAAGTGATATGCTCTAATGGCTGCGTTTGTACCAGCTCCGCTTGCCTCAGGTGCAAACTTGTATATTAATAGTCCTGATATTAGCCCACCTAGCGCAACACTTATTGGAAATAGATATGGTCTAGCAATAATAATGCGATATAAGTCGGGGTTACCGCCCTCTCCTGTTACTTCTGGTGGATAATACCCTACTAGCAATTTTAAAAAAACAAAAGAGGTATATTTCAAAGCTAATAAAAAAATTACTGCTGCAATGCCAACTGAAATTCCTATTAAGACTGGGACATACAGATATCTTCTTGCATCCTTTGTTTTTATTCTTTCTATATAGGGCATTTTGCTGAAATTTTTAAGGAGAATTTGTATGTTATTTATCAACTCTCTTTTTGTCAATTCTCCTCCATAGCTTTAAGTGTTTTTTAGACTATTATACTGAAATTTAACATCGTTAACTTATAAGAATTTCAACTTGTTTTATAAGAAGAATATTATACAAACTCATTTTTATTTAAATAGACTATTTTTGTTTTTATTAATTATTATATTTTTATTACCATCTAAGCCTGTACAATATATGCTCTGAAATAAACTTAATCGATAAGTTCTCATCTCGGAGTATTTATAATAAAACAAAATTTTTAATATAGTTATGTTGTTGTGTTCAAGAGAGAGCCTTTTGAGCTGCTGGCAATATCACTGGCAATATCATTTGAAAGATAATGTTTGCTCGTTATGTTTCTCGAGAAACATCTCAGTTAATTATATTTTTTATTAATTTCTCAATATTGCTTTTGCTCTTTTCAACATTGTCTGGCTCAATTTGTTTGACTATAGCGCTCCCTATAATTACTGCATCTGTTGGTAGGCTGTTAAATTGCTCTTTTGAACTAACGCCAAAGCCTGCAGCTACATAATTTGAGCTTATCTTCTTGACGCGTTCAAGATAGTTATATGTATCTTTGCTGTAATTAGATCTGGCTCCTGTTATGCCAAAGACAGTTACTGCGTAAATAAAAGCATTAGTATGTTTTGAAATTTTCTTTATATCGTGTTCTTTTATATTTGGTGTTGCAAAAGGAATATATGAAATATTAAATTTTTCAAGATAAGGCCTTAGTCTGTAAGATTCTTTAAAAGGTAAATCAGGTACAATTACAGCATCAGCAAATGAAGAAATTCTTCTTGCAAAGTTTTCTTCACCTTTGTTGTAAATTAAATTGTAATATAACATTGGAATAATAGAAATTTTGTATTCTCCCTTTATCTCTTCCGCTAAGATATAAGCATCCTCACTCTTTATGCCATTTTTAATTGCAAAGGAATAACTGTTTGAAATAGTTGGACCATCTGCAATTGGATCCGAAAATGGAATTCCAAGTTCAATTATTTTTATTCCACATTCGACTAATGTTTTAATATATTCTTTTGTTGCATTTAGTGATGGATAACCTGCTGGTAAAAATGGGATAAGTGTTTTCTTTTCGCTTAAAATTTCTCTAATTTTGTTCATCTTTTCCCTCCATACTTTTCATAATAGTTTGCATGTCTTTATCCCCTCTACCCGATAGATTTATAATTATTATGCTGTCTTTTTTTAACTCTTTGGACTTCTTTATTGCAAGGGCTACCGCATGTGCGCTTTCAAGAGCACAAATTATTCCTTCTTCCTTTGCCAGAATCTCAAGTGCTTCAAGCGCTTCATCATCAGTAATTCCCTCATATATGACTCTCTTTGATTCTTTTAGATATGAATGTTCTGGACCAACACCGGGGTAATCTAATCCTGGTGCAATAGAATGAGCCTCCTCTACTTGTCCATCTGAATCTTGTAAGAGATAACTGAGCGAACCGTGTAATACGCCTGGTCTTCCTGCTGATAGGGTGGCTGAATGTAAGCCTGTTTCTATTCCTTTACCAGCTGCTTCTGCACCGAAGATTTTAACGCTTTCATCTTGAATAAAGGCCTTGAACAAACCTATTGAATTACTGCCTCCTCCAACACAAGCGAAAATTGCATCGGGGAGCGAACCTGTGCTTTTAAAAATTTGATACCTTGCCTCTTCTCCAATTACCCTTTGGAAGTCTCTTACTATGGTTGGGAAAGGATGAGGTCCAGCAGCTGATCCAATCATATAATGAGTAGTATTAATGTTGGTAACCCAATCTCTTAAGGCTTCGTTCATTGCATCTTTTAGAGTTTTTGAACCAACGTCGACTTTATTAACCCTTGCTCCAAGAAGTTCCATTCTAAATACATTCAGTTTTTGTCTTTCGTAGTCGATTGCTCCCATGTATATTTCGCAAGGTATCTTTAAAAATGCGCAAACTGTTGCTGTGGCTACGCCGTGTTGACCCGCTCCAGTTTCTGCAATAATCCTTTTTTTATTTAATCCCCTTGCAATCAGACCCTGTCCTAGACAGTTATTCAATTTGTGAGCTCCTGTATGCAAGAGGTCCTCTCTTTTTAGAAATGTATTAATCCCAAATCTTTTGGAAAAATTTGGTGCATAGGTTAATGGAGTAGGTCTTCCTGCATATTCTTTTAGTAAGCTGTTAAATTCCTTAAAAAATTCTCTATCTCCTCTGATTTTATTATAATAAGTTTCGAGTTCATCGAGTGCATAAACTAAAGTTTCGGGGACAAAGGCACCTCCAAATTTTCCAAAGTTGCCATTAATAGTTTTATCCAAGTTTTTAACCTCCAAAAAAATTATTTTTTAAGCTTTTTGAAAAATTCTTCTAGAAGAGTAATATCCTTTTTATTATCCTTTTCTACTCCAGATGCAAGATCAACTCCACATAGTTGAGGTTTTGACACCTCTTTAATAATTCTTTCAATATTTTTACTATTAAGGCCACCAGCAATAAAGAACGGCGTGTTTAAATTATACCCTTTTAAAACCTTTGTATTTAGACTTGTACAATTTTTTGTCTTATCAAACAAAAAATAATCTGGTTTATACTCTGAAAGGTTTTCTGGCAAATTATTTTCTATCCTAAAAGCCTTTATAGCTAAAAGTTTATTTTTTTTAACTATTTCTATATCTTTTGGATCCTCTTTTCCGTGAAGTTGAACACCAAATAGGTTACAAATTTTTGCAATATTTATCACTTCTTCTATATCGTTATTTTGAAAAACACCTATAAATTTTTCACTACTCAATTTCATTACTATAGTCTTTCCTATTTTTGCGTCTAATCTTCTTGGACTTTCACAAAATATAAGCCCCATGTAATCTGGTTTAAATAAGCTTGAGACGATTGCATCTTCAATACTTCGTATGCCACAGATCTTAACAAGCATTATTTAAAATTCTCCTCTTTCAAAAAAATCCTAAAAATTTTCTCTTGAAAGTAGTCTTTTATTAAATATACTGCTATCAGGATATGAGGTTATATTGCCTCTTAGTAAAGTTAAAGTTAGTTTTACTATTGCTTCTCCTATAAGAACCCCTGAAACACCGCTTTTGGCTAGTTTATAAATTTCTTCTTCAGATTTTATTCCTGATTCTGAAACTATTTTAATCTGTTTTGGTATTGAATTTACAAGTTTAAATGTATTATTTATATCAACTTCAAAAGTTTTTAGATTTCTATTGTTGATGCCAACTATTTTTGGCTCTATTTCTAAAGCTATATTCAATTCTTCTTCATTGTGAATTTCTATTAGGGAGTCTATTCCAAGATTGGTAGCATGATTAAACAGCTCCTTTAATCTTTTCGGATCTAAGATGGACGCTATAAGGAGAATGCAATCAGCACCTACTAGATATGCCTCGTCAATCTGATCTTCTATTAGAATAAAATTTTTATATAAAATAGGCAGGTTGCAAAAGGATTTGATATATGTAATGTATAAAGGGTCTCCTTTAAAAGCGCGTTTGTTTGTTAGCACTGATAGAGCGCTGCAACCGAACTTTTCATAAAAATCTATAAAATTTCTAATCTCCCTTTTTGGATTTTTGATAAAAATCCCTTTAACAGGTGAAGCTGGTTTAAATTCTCCTATAACACTTATGGGCTTTAAAGCGTCAAAAAAAGAGATTATAGGATATGTTCTGCCATAATTTTTAAGCACCCTTAAAAGCTCTCGTCTTTGATTGAATTCTTCTATCTCCTCTTTTGAGATTTTTTCAAGGATGTTCATAGCGTGTTAGTGTAAGTTCTTAACATCTCGAATTTTGATAGTGCTAGTTTGGAATCAATCGAATCTTGTGCCATCGCTATTGCTTCTTGAAAGTCTGAGGTATAATTTGAAGCCATTATTGCTATGGCTGCGTTTAAAACTACTATATCCTTTTCAGGGCAATTCTCTCCACTGAGAACCTTCATTATTTTTTTTGCACTTTCTTCAGAGTTATTAACTGCGAATTCCGATGATGGCACCTTTTTAAAGCCATATTGTTCTGGATCTAAAAAGAACTCTCTTGATTCCCTTCCTTTAATCTCAATTACATAATTTGGTCCTTCAAGAGAGAGTTCGTCCATCCCACCTGCGCCGTGAATTAGATAAATATGTCTAGGATTAAGATTTTTTATAACTTTACTTAGAGTAGGCATTACTGACTTGTCAAAAACTCCAATTACCTGATTGTCTGCACCTGCTGGATTAGTTAGGGGCCCTAAAATGTTAAAAAAAGTTCTGATGCCTAGTTCTCTTCTAGCTGGCGCCACATTTTTCATTGATGGGTGAAGCAAGGGTGCGAATAGAAAAGCTATGCCTATATAGTTCAAACAGTTTTCTATTGCTTCTGGAGTGAGATTGATATTAACGCCAAGTCTTTCTAATACATCTGCTGAACCTGAGGAGCTTGAAACGCCTCTGTTGCCGTGTTTTGCTACTGGAATTCCTGCTCCAGCAACAACAAAAGCGCTTGCAGTGGAAATATTAAACGTTTTTAAGTTGTCTCCTCCTGTTCCGCATGTGTCTACAACAATTGGATGTCTGGTTTTAATCTTTTTTACATGTTCTCTCATTGATTTTACAAAACCAGTTAACTCTTCCGGAGTCTCCCTTTTCATTCTAAGACCGATAAGGATTGCGCCAATTTGACTTTGTGTAACTCTTGCTTCCATTATGTTGTCCATAAGATTTTTTGCTTCCTCTTCAGACAAATGCTCATTGTTTAAAATTTTGTCCAATGCGCTTTTTACCGTATTTCTCTCTCTCACCATATTTCTCTCTCCTTCTCATCTTTTTGTTAATTCACTCTGTTCTTCTTTCTAGAATAATTAAATTTTACACAGTATAGATGTTCGCGATTATTTTAGAGCTAAAAAATTTTTAAGTATTTTTTGACCGCTTGGGGTCATAATTGACTCTGGATGAAATTGAACCCCATAAATAGGTATTTCTTTGTGTTTAAGCGCCATTATTGTGTCATCATCAATGCTTTTTGCTAATATAATGAGATCTTCTGGGAAATCTTTTTCGTTTAAACACAGGGAATGATATCTCATTGCTTTGAATGGATTTTTTAATCCAGAAAAAATGGGATCGCTTATAAAATTTATCATACTTGTTTTCCCGTGCATAATATTTTTTGCTCTTATAACTTCAGCTCCAGAAAGATAGCCAATCAATTGATGCCCAAGACAAACTCCCAAAAGAGGTTTTCTAAATTCCTTTGCATAGTTATATGCTTTTGAAGAAAGTTTACATTCTTTTGGATGACCTGGTCCTGGAGATATAACTAATCTATCAGGATTGAACTCTAATATTTTTTCAAAAGGCTCATTGTCTCGTAATACAAGCATATCTCTTTTCGTTTTTCTAATTTTTGCGAAGCCTTGAACTAGGTTAAAAGTAAAGGAATCAAAGTTATCAATTATCAAAAGTCTATCTATCATTGGGTTTCACCCCTATTAAGAATAGAAAGGAGAGCCTTTGCTTTATGAATAGTTTCAAAATATTCGGTAGAAGGATTTGAATCGGCCACTATACCCGCTCCTGCTTGTAGGTAGATCGTTTTGTCCTTGAAAAAAGCTGTCCTTATTGCTATGCAAGTATCAAAATTTCCGCTTATATCGAAATATCCAACTGCACCGGCATATGGACCTCGCCTCTCTGGTTCTAATGAATCAATTATTTCCATAGATCTAATTTTAGGCGCTCCTGATACAGTTCCTGCAGGAAATGAGGCAAAAAATGCCTCTAATGGGTGTGTATTTTTTTCTAGTATCCCTGTAACTTCACTAACTATGTGCATTACGTGTGAATAGTTTTCTACCTTCATAAATTCTTCAACTTTTATAGTTGATGGTGCGCAAACTCTACCAAGGTCGTTTCTGGCCAGGTCTACTAACATGACATGTTCGGCACACTCTTTTGGATCTTCTAGAAGTTCTTTTGCAAGGCTTTTATCCTCGAGAGGGTTATTCCCCCTTTTTCTAGTTCCAGCGATAGGCCTTGAAAATAATTTGTTATCTCTTAGGGTTAGAAATGTCTCAGGTGATGAACCAGATATTACAATGTCATTTAATTTTATATGAAATAGGTAAGGAGAAGGATTTAATCTTCTTAAATTCCTATAAAATTCAAAAGGATCCCCCAAAAATTCTGTAGAAAATCTTTGCGAAAGCACAGTTTGAAATGTATCACCATTTCTTATATACTCTTTGATTCTTTTTACGGCTTCTTCGAAATCAGATCTTCTTGTATGGCTTTTTATAATTTTGTTGTTTTCAAACTCTTTATCTGTATGGTTTTGAGAGGCAATAAAATTTTTGTTTTTCGAATTTGTGATGTTTGCTGATATGATAAGCTTTTCTCCCTCATTAAGAAAAAACTCTGCTCTTTTTTCATCAGATTCGTAAAGCGCATGAGTGATAAGATATATGGTATCTGTAAAGTGATCGAATGCAATAATTAATCCTGGGAAAAAGAGCATTGCGTCTGGGAAAATAGCAGGTTTGTAAAATTTTAAAGAACTCTCATAAAACCTTACACATTCATAGCCAATGTATCCAATTAGCCCTGAAGTAAAAGGACATATTATGTCTACTTTTGGCAATTTTTCAAAAACGTCTTTTAGAACTTCTATGAGCGAATTATTAGTGTTGACGTTTTTAATTCCAATTTTTTCAAGATCAATATCTGCAACAATCCTTGTTGTTTCTGTGTTTGTTGATATGAGAAATCTAGGGAATGCCCCTAAAAAAGAATATCTTGCAAGCTTATTAAACGTTTTACTTTCAAGCAGGAAAGAAAAAGGCAGATTTTTCATCTTTTCATAAAGGCTTATGGGTGTTTGTGAATCTGCAGAATAAGTTCTGACAAACAATTTTGACATACTCGGCTCCTCTCTTCTCAACTAAATTTCCTTAACCTTAACCCTAATCTAAAATAGCTCTAACAAATTAGTATTTTTTATAATAGCAAAAAATCTTATTTTGTCAAATTTTCGACATTCCTCAAAAATAACTATAGTAACGCGAGCATCTTGCTCGCGAAAGTTTTTTTTTATTTTGTAATCTATTCGAAATGCCCTTGTTTCCTCATAATTGACAATAAAGAACCATCCCTTAAAACATATATAGTTATAAACCAAAAACTATAAAAGGAGGTTATAAGGGATGGTTGCATCTATTCCTAGAATATTGTATAACTTGAAGAAAGCCATATTATTTATTGTTTGAATAAAGTCTTATTTTGTTTTATCATAAAAATGTTTCTTGAGAAACTTTTTGGAGGTTCAATATGAAGCTGGGCGAAATTTATAGGCTTGCGATTAAAATGGGCATTGAAGCAGATCCAAGGGGGAAGGAAGAGGTTTCTAAATATCTTGAAAAAGTTAAGAGGGATTACGATGAGCTAAGCGAAAAGAAAAAAGCAAGATTTGACAAGGAACTTTTAGAAAATCCATATTCTGACAGTCGAATTCTTAATGGCAAAGAGGATCAAATAATAAAGAGAATTCTTGTTGGGATTGACATGGAAGTGCCAGAAATTATTTTGGCCGATAGATTAAGAGAAAAAGGAGAGAGAATTGATTTAATATTAGCTCACCATCCTGAGGGTAAAGCGCTGCCAGGCTTGGAAGGGGTTATGCGTTTACAAGAGGATATACTATTCTTACAGGGTATACCAATAAATGTAGCTGAAAATCTAATGGGGGATAGAATTGCAGAGGTTTCGCGCTCTGTGCACCCAGCAAATCACAATAGAGCGGTGGACGCTGCTAAACTTTTAGGATTTGCATTTATGAACATTCACACTCCAGCCGACAATATTGTTACAAAGTTTTTAACAGATCTCTTTGTTGAAAAGAAGCCTGAGACTGTAGGGGAAATTATAGATATTCTGCTTGAAATTCCTGAATATCAGGATGCTCAAGCGCACAATTTTGGACCAAAAATTGCAAGCGGATCAGAGAAAAGTCGTTGTGGAAAAATTTGGGTAGACATGACAGGTGGCACATCAGGCAGCAAGAATAGCTACGAAAAGCTCTCAGTAGCTGGAATCGGCACAATTGTTGGAATGCATATGAAAGAAGATCATCTGGTAGAAGCTAAAAAATATGGTATAAATGTCGTTATTGCTGGGCACATGCCATCTGATTCAATCGGAATGAACCTTATACTTGATGAAATTGAAAAGGATGGAATCAATATTATACCAACATCTGGCCTTATTAGGGTAAAACGTTGAAAAGAATTATTGTATTTGCGAACCAAAAAGGTGGAGTAGGTAAAACCACCTGTGTAATTAATTTAGCTGCCTCATATGCTGAGCGCAACAGAAACACTCTTATTATAGATTTAGATCCACAGGGCAATGCTACTACAGGTTTAGGAATTGATAAAAGAAAATTAACATCCTCATCTTACGAACTTTTAGTTTCAAAAGAGTATGTAATGCCTGCTGAAACTGGAATTGACAATCTTAAGATTATTTGTTCACACCCAGATCTTGCAGGGGCAGAAATTGAATTGGTTGAGGATTCCAAAAGAAATTTAAGATTAAAAGAAAGATTGAGAGATTACAGTAATTTCGATGTAGTAATCATTGATACTCCGCCATCTTTAGGCATACTCACCCTTAATGGACTTTGTGCTGCGAAGGACTTGATTATTGCAATGCAAGCTGAATTTTATGCTCTGGAAGGACTTAGCATGATAATTAACACTTATGAAAGGGTTAGATCTAGACTCAATCCTGAGCTTAATTTGCTGGGAATTCTTGTGAATATGTTTATGCAGCGATTGGTCGTTTCCAATGAAGTATTAAGGGATTTAAAGTCGCACTTTAAAGGCAAAGTCTTTAATACCATAATTCCTAGAAGCATTAGGGTAGTAGAGTCGCAAAGTTTTGGCAAACCAATAATAATTTTTGATCCTAAGTCTTCAGTTAGTAATGCTTTTAGAGAACTTTTACGGGAGATAGAAAAAGATGTCTAAAAGAGGTATTGGCAGAGGTCTTGATGCCTTATTGGGAGATGAAAGCTCTGATAGAACTTTGAAATTCGTTTCAATTTCTAAAATACTTCCGAATCCATATCAGCCGAGGAGAACTTTTGACGAGGAGAGCATTTTGAAGCTTTCTGAATCAATAAAGGTACACGGAGTACTTCAGCCAGTAGTACTAAGAGAAAAGGGCGATTTTTATGAAATAATTTCTGGAGAAAGAAGGGTTAGAGCTTGTGAGAAGATAGGAATTTCAGAGATACCTGCAGTAATTAAAGAAGTAAGTGACGATCAAATGGCTATACTTGCTTTGGTTGAGAACCTGCAAAGGGAAGATCTCTGTGCAATTGACGAAGCAAAGGCATACCTTGAGCTTCAGGACAAGTTTTCAATGACTCATGAAGAGATAGCAAATTCAGTTGGTAAGTCTAGATCTTATGTTACAAACACTATTAGACTTCTACAGCTTCCTGATGAGGTAATAAAATATATAGAAAATAATAGCTTAAGTCCAGCACATGGTAGGGTATTGCTCTCTTTGAAAGACAAAGAGGAAATTTTAAATTTTGCTAGAAAAATTGTAAAGGAAAACATACCTGTAAAGGTAGCTGAGGAATTAAAGATAAAATTTCTTTCGAATAAAGAGAAGTTTAGTACCCAATCAAAAGGTATTAAAAGTAAAACACAGTCTTTAAAAGATGCAGAAGGAGTGAAACAAGATGAAGAGCTTAAGTTTATTGAAATTGAGGTCTCAAAAAAACTTAAAACTCCAGTTCATATATCGTTCTCCGGTAATATTGGACGTTTTACAATCGAATTTTACTCGAAAGAAGAGCTCAACACTCTTGTCGAAAAAATTTTTAGTATTTATGGGCTCGAGGATTAGTCTGTTATAATTTTTGGGTTAACTAAGGCTTTATTAAATTGACTTCACAAAGAAATAGGAGGAAGAAATCTTGGAAAGAACTTTAGTATTAATTAAACCAGACGCTGTTAAGAGACAGCTTACCAGTAAAATACTTTCAAGATTTGAAGACAAGGGTTTAAAGATAGTTGGTTTGAAACTTATGCAATTGTCTAGAGAGAATGCAATAAAACACTACGAAGAACATCAGAAAAAACCCTTTTTTGAAAGCCTTGTTTCTTTTATTACTTCTGGCCCAATAGTAGCCATAGTGCTTGAGGGGAAAGATGCTGTTACTGTAGTAAGAACAATGATGGGCACAACAAATCCTCGTGATGCAGCTCCAGGTACAATTAGAGGTGATTTTGCAATGGATTTGGGAAGAAACGTTATACACGGTTCTGACTCAGTTTATTCAGCTGAAAGGGAAATTAAGATCTTCTTTGAAGAGGATGAAGTGCTTGATTATGAAAGGGTAATTGATAAAGATATATATGAGAATTTAGAATAATACTTGAGCTAAGAAAAATTAAATATGGATTTCGTTAAAAATCTTGAACTCAAGATTATAAATCTAAAGTCTGAGTTTGGATATAGGTTTATAAAACCAGTTTTTAATGGATCTGAGAAGTATATAATCATAAATGGGAAAAAACTATTAAATCTCGCATCTAATAACTACCTTGGTTTAACAACCAATAAAATAATAAAAGATGCAGCGATTGAAGGAATAAAAAGGTATGGAACAGGTGCCTCTTCTTCGAGACTCATTGTGGGAAATAGTATATTATACGATGAACTTGAAAGAGAAATTTCAGATTTTAAATGTAAAGACAGATCTTTGGTTTTAAATAGTGGATACTGTGCTAATCTTGCAGCTTTATCTATTACGAAAGATTGCGATGTTTTCATGGATAAATTGTGTCATGCAAGTTTGATAGACGGAGCAATTCTTGCAGGAAAGAAATTTTATAGATTTAGGCATAATGATTTAGAGCACCTTGAAAAAATGATGAAAGATTCAGTAAATCCAAAAGTAGTTATCACAGAAAGTGTATTCAGCATGGATGGAGACTTATGTGATTTAGTTAATTTAGTTATGCTTTCAAAAAAGTATGACTTTTTTATAATTTTAGATGAAGCTCATGCTACTGGGATTTTTGGACGTGGAAGGGGTTTGGCACACGAGTATTCTCTAAGCCAAGATATTCATCTTAGTGTTGGAACCTTTTCAAAGGCACTGGGCAGTTTAGGAGGGTATTTGTCTGGTGATAGCGTTGTAATTGATTATATTACAAATTTTGCTAGATCTTTAATATACACTACTGCCTTGCCTCCTTCTGTATTATCTGCTAATATTGCGGCATTGAAATTTGTAAAGGAGAATCCATCTTATGGTTCCTCTCTTTTAAAGATGTCAGATGAAATTAGAAACTATTTAAAATCTTTAGGTTTTGATACGTTAAATTCGTCTTCACAGATTATTCCTGTATTATTAAAAGATAAAGAAAGAACTTTAAAGGCTCAGGAAATTCTATCAAATATGGGTGTGTATGTAGCAGCTATAAGAGAGCCAACTGTTCCAAAAAATTCTGCGCGGCTTAGAATCTCCCTAAGGTCTGACCTGAACTTTGATGAAATAGAACTTATAAAACAATCTTTCTTTGCACTGGCAGGTCAAATTTGATATTTTTGTCAGGCTGGAGCGGTTTTAGAGAGATATATCCTGAAATATCTAAAAAATGTAAGTACATTGTTCCGTTTGAAGACGAGGGTTTTTTAGAAAGATATCTTAACGAGATAAAACAGGAAGAAGACCTAATAGTTGGCTGGTCACTAGGGGCTAATCTAATTATAAGAGAACTTGATAGACTAAATGCAAAAAGAATAATTCTGATTGCACCCTTTTTTAATTTTACCGATTACGTTAATAAAAGAGTTATAGATCTTATGATTCGATCTTTTGAGAGGAATAGAGAAAAGTGCGTAATTGACTTTTGGTCGAAAATAGGGATTAGGACAGATCTACAAACAAAGGTAAGCCACTCTCTTAAGGATGGTTTAATATTTCTTAAGGAAAGAAATAACTTTAACGAGGTCTATCATAAAAGAAATATTCTGGTAATTGCACCAACAAATGATAGAATCTTGCCGCTTAATGCCTTTATTGAGGTTTATAAAAGAATTTTTGGAAGTATTATCAAGATCTATTCAAATCACTACATTGAAGAATCAATTTTAGAAAGAATTATTTTTGATAATATATGATGCAAAAGCCACAATCAGTAAAAGATTTTACTAGAAAATCATTTGACAGGGCATATCTTTATGAGGAATTTACTCCAATACAGAAAGAGATGGCTTATTTAATTTCTTTGAATCTCGGTTTTGAGAGATTTGATAGCGTTTTGGAAATTGGTTCTGGTTTAGGTTATTTAACTCGGTCTATAAATATTAGTTTTAATGACTATACATGTATTGATATTTCGAATAGGACTTTAAACAAACTTAAGGAGAAGCTTAAAAATCAGGAAAAGTTCAATTTTATAGTTGGCGACGTTGAGAAATACGATTTTTCTGGAAGGCAATTTGACTTAATTTTATCTTCTTCTTGTATACAATGGTTCCTTTATCCTGAAAAAACTCTAAAAAATCTAATCAGGTTGCTAAAAAAAGGCGGTCAAATACATTTAGGCGTCTTTATTGAGCCTACCTTTAAGGAAATGCAACTTGCAAGTATAATTTCTGGATTTGGTTCCAGATTGGAACTCAAAGATGAAAACTTTTATACAAACATCTTCAAAGAATTAGACATGATCTACAAGTACGTTTGTATAAAAAGATTATATTTTCAAAGTCCTGCTGATTTTTTGAAGTTTCACAAGGCTTCTGGTGCAAGATTTACGAATTTTGACTCACTTTGTTCTAAAAAGAGATTCAAAAAATTTTGTGAGTTTTATAAAGAAAACTTTGCACATAACGACAAGGTTTATGCAACCTATAGCTATCTTGTTGCAGGATTTACTATGTAGCGCTATTAAAGAAATTTTTCAATCATTTTTATAGTTTCTTCGTCAATTTTTGAGCCTCTAATTCTTAATTTTGAAATTAAATTTTTGTTGTTTTCATGACTCCTGTGCTGTTCAAATTTAAATTTTGCGCTGACGTAAGAAGTTTTTAACTGGAATAAAACTACGTTTTCTATTGTCTTTGCGTAATTAACATTTTCGTATTCTATAGGATCGTAGCCACCTTCAGGCTGGTACTTCTTCATCAAGTTATTTAAGTATTCACATTTTTTAGCTTTGTCATTTATCTCGTTTATCTTTCCTTCAAAATAAACTGAGGCATAAGCTTGTCCTGCAAAACAAGCAACCTTTTCATTTTTAAAATAAGATGGCAAAAAGGCATAAGGCTTAACTGCGACAAAACAGGCATAAGGATTTTTTTTGATAATGTCAATCTTTTTACCATTTGTAGCACTGTGAAAGTATATGTTGTTTTCATAATAAAAAAAGCTTATTGGCACTGAATATGGTTTATTATTTAGATCAACTAAAGATAACACTCCATATTCACAACTATCTAGCAATTCTTGTATCTCTTTAGCATCGAAAATTTCAAATTCTTTTCTTCTCACGTTTACCTCAGGAATCAATTATGGAATTTTTAAATCTATATTTTATTTTTTTACCAGTAAGATTGTTTAAAGCCTCAAAGTTATCGTATTTTTCTAGGAAGAAGTCATTTAAAGCGAAGCCATACAAATCTATACCTTCCCTTTCACAATAGTACAGGTTTAATAGCGTTTGATTTATGCACCCTAACTTATTTGGTACAACTATTATTGTTTTTAAACCCATCTTTTTAACAATATCAACCATAAAATACTTTTTATCTAACGGAACCAAAAGACCGCCTGAGCCTTCTACAATCGTGAAATCTACTTCTTCTTCGCTTTTAATTTTTCTAATCGCATCTTCTAATGGGAAATTTTCAAAAATAAAATATGGGGCAAGGGGTTCTTTGCCGAAATACAAAGTTTTTGTTTCAACTCCTGAGTTTGCGACAAAAGAGCTGTCGTCGTCTTCGGGGTAGCCCGTCTGAACTACTTTAATGTATTTTGTTTTTTTCCCCTCGCTAGAAAATTTCTTTGCCAGTAGATATGAAAAATAAGTTTTTCCGACTCCAGTGTCGGTAGCGGTTATAAAGAAGATCATCTTTTTAAGACCTCCAGGTATGACTGATGTGCTGCATTAACCAAGTCTTCAATTTGGTGAGGCTCTATTATGTATGGGGGCAGAAAATATATTATATCCCCTAAATTTCTAAGTAAAGCCCCTCTTTTAAGCGCTTCTCTATATATGCTAAATCCTATTCTCTTTTTCCAGTCAAATGGCTTTTTTGTTTTTTTGTTCTCCACAAGCTCTATGGCGCTTATAAAGCCAATGTGTCTTATTTCGCCTACGTGCTTTAATTCTGTAAATTTGTTCTCGATTATTTTTCTCATATATTTAAATTTTTCTTCGTTTTTTTCCAATACGTCTTCTTCTTTGAATATCTTTAACGTTTCAACGGCTGCTGCACAAGAGAGGGCGTTGCCATTGTAACTGTGACTGTGTAAAAATGCTTTCAAGGTAGTATAGTCGTCATAAAACGCGCTGTATATTTTATCAGTAGTAAGAACCACAGAGAGAGGCAGATAGCCACTTGTAATTCCCTTGGAGAGACACATAAAATCGGGTTTTATCCCGGCCCATTCACAAGCAAACATCTTTCCTGTCCTGCCAAATCCAGTTGCAATTTCGTCTAAGATTAGATGGATGCCAAGTTTTGATGTAAGCTCTCTTAACTTCACTAAGTACTTTGGCGGATATATCTTGAAACCTCCAGCAAATTGTACCAGGGGCTCGACTATTACAGCGCATATCTTTTCGTTATTTGAAATTAATATCTTTTCGATATCTGTAAAACACTCTATGTTGCAAGATTCTCTTGATTGTCCAAATTTGCATCTGTAGCAATCGGGAGAAGGGGATATAATATTAACCGGCATAATCTTTTTGTACGCACTTTTATAAAGATCCTCTCCACTAACGGAGAGAGCTCCTATGGTTTCGCCGTGATAGCCATTTTTTAGGGACACGAATTTGCATCTTTTTTTCTGGCCTATATTTTGAAAGTAGTGATAGCTCATCTTAAGAGATATTTCAACAGCACTAGAGCCAATTTCTGCAAAGAATACCCTTGAAAGATTTTCTGGTACTACCTCAGAGAGCAATCTTGTAAGCTCAAGGGCTTTTTCGTGAGTAAAACCGGCAAAGATTATTTGTTCCATAACGTTTAATTGATCTGCAATGGCCTTGTTCAATCTTTCGTTTGAATGTCCAAAGAGATTAACCCACCAGGAAGATATGCCGTCTATGTAGGAATTTCCTTCAAAATCGTATAGATAAACCCCTTTTGCATTCTTTATCTTTATTAATGGGTATTTTTCATGATCCTTCATTTGTGTGCAGGGGTGCCAAATTTGTATCAAGCTTTTACCTCCTTAAATTTTCAATACAGCATTGATTTATAATATTTTTATGTTTAAGATATTTAATAATTATAAATCAGAATTGATCTTGCTCGGCCTCGTTCTAATTATCCTGTTTAGTTTAGGTTTTTGTATAATTTATTCTTTGCCTCTATTTTTAGGATTACTGCTGCCCTATTTTATATTGTTTGTATATCTACTATTCTTGAAAAACAAAGTGATAAATTTATTGTCTATCTCATTAAACGGCATAATTGTGGTGAAAGAGGTTGTGGGCATACTTTTAGGAGTAGGTATAATGCTTCCTTCTTTTGCTCTATCTGGGACCCTTAACGAAATACTCAAAATTTTTATGTTTATTTTGGATCCTAGATATTTAGCCCTTTTTTCTTTTATTTTTGCATCTTGTCTTTCTATGATAATTGGCAGTGTAACTGGTACACTTTGCATTCTTGCAGCACCCATAATGGCGCTGTCAAACAGCGTGCACTATCCTTCATATATAGTAGCAGGTGCCCTTGTTTCTGGAGCGATGTTGGGAGATAGGACTTCTGTATTTTCTTCTGCTCTGAGACTTACTGCAGTATGTGTGGGCGTTGATATCAGATCTCATCTAAAGGCAATTTTGCCTAACGCGATAATATCAGCTACGCTAATTGTAATTTTTTATTTAGTATTTTTGCCTCTCTTTTTCACTATACCGATAAATTCAACGCACATAAATACTAGCTATTTATCGAAAATTAGCTATTTTAAACTGCTTCCTATCATAATCCTGGTTGTCCTTTTTATGAAAAAGGTGCCACTTTTCTTTTCATTCTTCCTTGCATCTTTATTTGCGCTTGTAATAAGCAATGTTAGTTTTGATTTTAATCTTTTGCAATCTGTTTTTTATGGCATAAGTATTTGGCCATTTAATCATCTAAACGGAATATTTTCTATGCTTCCTTTAATAGCCCTCGTTTCTATCTCTTCAGCTTTTAATTCACTGCTTCAAAAAAGTCAGCTTTTAAATTCCTTTGTGAAAAGAATAATAAATCCAAAAAGCTATCCTAAGTCAGTTTTTAATGTAGTAGTTCTGAATTTAATATCTTCGATGCTATTTTGTAATCAGGCCCTGCCCTTGATGTTGGCCGCTCAGCAGTTAAGATCTGAATGGCAAAAATACTTTAAACTTCCAAAGCTCTCAGGGATTCTTGCAGATAGCGCGGAGGTTTTTCCCGGACTCATTCCCTGGAACTTATTATCTCAGATATGCGCCATCTTATTAGGAGTTAAGCCAATGTATTATATCCCATTTGCACTTCTTTTATGGATTTTGCCAATACTTGCACTTTTTTTTAGTTTTTTCCCATCACAAGTAAAACAAATCGAATAAATTTTGTTTGATTCACGTATTAGTAAAATCAATATACACATAACTACATTTTTTAGAAAAACAATATTATTTTATGGTATTTAGTCTATAATGTTTAATTAAGAACTAAATATAAGTACACCCCCCCTAATTATAATTAGTCTTGTTCCAAAGATTCTGGACAAGACTAATTTTTATTTTTTATTATTGGTATTATTAAATTTAAAATAACTTGCTATAGCTCTCCATTTCAGCAAGAGGTGTAAGATTGCGAAAATGCAAAAAGCAATCCCAAATTCTACATGTAGGAACAAGACCCATGACGGCAGATATACATCAACTAGGCCATCGTATTTAAAAGACAAGATCATTCCAAGGGTTCCAGATATCACAAAGGATATGGCTAAAATAATATTGCATATCTTTAAGAGCGTTTGTTTTTCAATAATTTTCGCTCTTACCAGGAGCATTGCAAACAAAGAAAATAAAATAGCCAATATAGATATTGTGCCTGTATTATAGCTCTCTATAATTGAGCGTCTTCTTTGTCTGGTTGCGGCCTCTGCTATATCATCACCAATTATAGGGTGGGAGTTATTAAAGTTTTCAGCTGCTTTGGGCGAGGAAGATGAATCTAAGTTGGACGTATTTTTTGGTGGCGGTTCTGAATAGTCGCAATAGCCATCGTTGTTTGTGTCTATGTATCTTGAACATTTCCCGGGATATGGGTCATACTGAAGTCCCTTTGGGCATTGACCCCATACGCTGCTCATAGAATCTGCAAATGAATTTGAGCTAATTGACAGCACTTTGAAAGCAACGATAGCTCCAATGAGCTTTTTAATAAATGATCTTCTACTACACATATCGCACATTTTCTTGCTCCTGATTTAGGATCTAGTTATGTATAATACGCTAACAATAAACTTAAAGTAACAAAAAGAGAAGGGAAAATTTTTCTCTTCTCTTTCTTAAAAATTTATCTAATTAATCTATCTAACCCTTGAACCAAGGGTTAGCAGCTTGGACCTCAGGAACTTTGTGGAGGAGCAAATATCTCGTTAATTTTTGTCAACCAAAATTCTGCTTCTTCAGTTATTCCGTATGTGTTAAAAACATATTCTGATTCTGTTTTAAATTTCTCCATTTTGTCTGGCAATATAAGACCAGATCTAGCCATAGAGAGTATTGAGTAGTAAACTAGCCTTGAATACAATCCCACAAGTTCAGGACGATCTTTCAAAGAATCAATCACAATGTCTATGCTTTTTCTAAAATCATCAAGAGAATCCTGAGTTTTAGATGCTTCTACGTTATTTATTCCTCTATTCATATAGGTTACAGCAAGGTCTAGATTTAAAGAGTTGTTTATTTTTACCTCTTTTTCAAGTAGTTCTATAGCTTTGTTAAAGGTATCAAATGACTGATCAAAATTATTCATATTTTTTTGAGTGATTGCAAGCTGATTTAAAGCGTGTGTGTAGAGCCCTAAATTGGAAAGGGAGCCATCATTGTAGCACTCATCATATAACTTAACTGCTTCTTTGATTTGAAGGAGAGCCTCATCAAGTTTGCCTAACTGTCCTAAATTTATTCCTTTATGTGTAAGTAACCTTGCAATGTCTTCCTGATTTTTTTTAAAATTTTTATCATTGAGGCCCTTTTTAAGAGATATTGATTCGTCAAGATCTCTCATTGAACCTTCAAAATCTCTGCCATAAGCTCTAATAAGACTTCTTATGTCTAACGCAGTTGCAAGAACGTCCTCTTCTTCGTTTGATAATTGATTTTCGTGAAGAGTTTCAATTACTTCTTCTAATATTTTTCTTGCTTGATCTAACTCATTTTTGTTGACGAGGTCAACAGCGTTTTGAAGCTTTTCTTTTAAATCAGTTAATGACATAATGCCTCCAAAAATTTTTATTTACTAACTTTATAAATATTAGCTCATTTTTTAAGATTTGTGTAGAACTATTTTGTGCCATTAATCTCAGGTCTTCACTGTTATGTGTTTATGTGCTTTAATATACAATATATATAATGATATCTTTAACTGCTAAAGCTACTAAATTAATAAAAAGTAATGGTGGTGAGATTTATATCTTGCCTTCGAGAGATCTTTTGTGTAGTACATGAGGAACAGGGTCTGGGATCCCGTCAGTTAGATGGGGAAAACCAAAAAAGGATTGTGATGATTATAATCGCATGTATTTAAATGGAGTTGTTGTTTATGTTCCAACTAATTTTTCCTACGACAAAGATTTAGTTATTGATGCAAAGACGAGCTCTTATGGAAAAGAATATATTTTTATATACGCCTTAGATGGAGGTAAGAATGTCTAGGTTTGACATTGATAAAGAAGCGAAAGAATATATTAAATCAAAAGGTTCAAAGATTTATTTTATGAATGTATCTTCATGTTTTTCTTGAAGCAGATTGCCTTTACCTCCCTCAGTTAGAGTTGGAGAACCGTTAGAAGGCATAGCTTATAAAGTTTTTGAACAGGAGGGAATTGAGATTTATATACCAAAAGATTTGAATCTTAAAAGTAAGGTAAGAATCAGTTTAAAGAAATTTCTCTTTTTTAAAGAACTTGTAGTGGTGGCTTAAAATGTTTAAAGGCTCTCTCTTTAAGAGTTCACTGGCAAGATATATCTCTTTTAGAAAGTCTTTAAAAGACTATAGAGAGAAAGGCCTTGCTCCATCGTTAATAAAAGGTATTGACAGAATAAAATATGAGATTTTTAAAGCTAAGGATTTGTGGCAAGGTCTAAGGGTTGTTAAAATAAATTTTGATTACTCGCCTAAAATACCAGTTCAACATAAAGATGTTGCTTTTACTATAATTAACAAAGACGAGATGCACTATGCTCTTAACTTGAGACAAAGTTTTCTTAAGCATAATCCTGATATTGATTTTGTAATAGTAGTTGTAGATCTTTTAAAGGACATTAGAGAATATAGATTATTTAATGAACTTGTGTCGAAAGGTATTAGGTTTTTCTTTTTATGTGAACTTCTATCGGAAATTTCATGTAGAGATATGCACAAAGTGCTTTGGACGTCTGATAAAGAGGTAGCAAAAAAATGGGTTCTACCGTATGTTTTTGAATACTTTGCTTATGTTGGTTTTAAAAAAAGCCTCTACTTATCTAAAAATATTTTTTGCCTTTCCGAAGTAAGTGGTTTGTTCGATCTTTTGGACGATTATGATGTAATTTCCTTTAAGGAATCGATATTTGCTTTGAAAAATACTGAAATGAATATTGATTATTTCCACAAAAAAGAGATTTCAAAGTTAAAGAATTTGGAGCTAGATGACCCACAATATACAGCGACCTTTTATAATGTAAAAAAAGAAGATATCGTATGTAAAGACTCTAACTATTATATAAGTAGGAAAAATCTCTTTAAAAAGATATCGCTCTTTGAATTCAGTGGATTTTATCTTGATGACTTGTTTTTGTTCGATCATGTAAGCTTTTTTGGTTCAATAAATAAATCATATGTTAGGTTAGTAAACGAATATTATAATAAAGACTTTTTTTACAATAAAAGGAAGTTTGAGGAGTTACCCTACTATTTCGAACATCTTCCTTTGACGAGAATAAGAGTCCCTATTGAAGTTAGGCAGAGATATTCCGAAGACATATTCAAAAGATTTAGGAATCCCTATTTGCCTGACAGCAAAAATGTAAGAGCAATACTTTCTTTTCTACATCCAAAATACAGTTCGATAAGTAGGTTTGCCAGATGTGTAATTGAATCAAGGCAAGATTTAAGGTTGGCCTTTTCCAAGAGTGGAATAATAGATACGCTGGCGTTAAGGGAAGTTTTAAAAATGGACTATAACCTCACTACTACTTCTCGTATTGAACGTAATCCTTTTGGAATAAACATTGTGGGTTTTTTTGAATCAAAAATAGGGCTTGGCGTTCAAGCGAGGTCATTTTTCAGAAAGGCCTCTTCAGTTGGAATCCCATGTTCGTTATTCTTCTTGCCCGTTTTGTCTAATTTAAGGGTATCTCCTGAGGAGATTAAAAATATTGCGTGTTTTAGTGTTGATAATCTCTCATTTAACAATACAATATTTTTCATTAACTCTCAGGATCTAATTTATCTCAAAGATGCATCAGGCGACCTTTTTAAAGGCAAGACTTCTGCTATTTGGAATTGGGAGTTTGATAAATATTTTGATGATACTAAAGCTTTTTCTTGTGTAGATGAAGTTATGTGTTATTCGGATTTTGTTAAAGGTGCTCTGATAAAGGCTGGAGGAGAAAGGGTATACAAATTCCCTTATCCATTTACTTACGATTGGAGAATATTACAGCACAGAAAAAATCTCCGAGCAACCTTTGGTTTTGATGGCTCTTTTGTTTTTATGTTTATATTGGACTTTTTTAGAGACTTTGAAAGGAAAAAGCCATTTTTGTTGTTAAAAGTTTTTTCTAAAGTTGTAGAGGAGTGCCCAGATGTGTATCTTATATTCAAAACATTTCAAGCTGCAAAATATTCTGAAAATCAGGTAAGACTTACCAAATACATTAAAGAATTAGGCATTGTTGACAACATTGTTTTTGTAGATGAAACAACCAATAGAGATGGGTACATTACTATTCTTAATGCAGCAGATGCCTATGTTTCGACTCACAGCTGTGAAGGTATGGCTCTTCCTCTAATAGAAGCCATGTGGCTTGGGAAACCAGTTATAGCAACAGCTTATGGGGGGAACCTTGAATTTATGAATAATGATAACTCAATTCTTTTAAATTATAAATTTGAGAAAATAGGGCAAAACAACTTAGGATATAACCCAGATTGGGAATGGGCAGTTCCTGATGAAGAAGAGTTGTACAATGCTATGATAAAATTGGTTAAGGACAGAGAATTTGCTAAGGAGCTTGGTGAAAAGGCAAGGGCATTTGTAATGGAGAAATTTTCTATTCAAAACTTTTCTAATGAGCTGCTTAGCTTTTTTGAAAGGGAAAAGTGATGATTTCAAAAGAGGAAATAAAAAGATCTATTTCTGAGTCTATAGAGTTGAAAAATAAAATTCTTTCCGATGATAAAGTTTTAGAAGCTATAATCATGAGTTGTAAGATGATATCTGCAGCTCTAAAGTCGGGGAAAAAACTTTTAATTGCTGGTAATGGTGGTTCGGCTGCTGATTCTCAACATATGGCAGCAGAATTTGTTGGAAGATTCCTTTTAGACAGAATGCCGCTAAGGGCAATAGCTCTTACTACTGATACGTCGATAATTACAGCAATTTCGAACGATTTTGGTTACGAAAATGTGTTCGCGAGGCAAATAGAGGCATTAGGTGAGACGGGTGACGTCTTTTTGGCAATTTCAACGAGCGGAAATTCTAAGAATTTAATTAAGGCTTTAAGAATTGCGCAACTTTATCGTATAAGTACGATTTCGCTAACTGGTATGAGCGGAAATGAGATGGAAAAGCTATCTGATATCTGTATAAGCGTTCCGTCAAGAAAGGTCCCTAGAATACAGGAATGTCATATTATGATTGCACACATTATTTGTGAGATGGTCGAAAAAAATCTTGCAACATTTTCCTTAAATAAGTTAAATAATCTTGTCGATAAAGATTAAAGCAGTGTATGTTTACAATCTAAGATGCGGGTAGAAAGGAGGTGAGGAAGTGAATTCAGTGCCCTTAATCAACCTGCCCATATCGCAATCTGGCAATTCTGTACCTAATCCGAACCAAGCGGTTGGGCTGCAAGATGAAGGTTTCTCTTTGTTATTAGAACAACTTGTCAATGAGGTATCTCAAATTGAAGCAAATTTAGGACAAACTTCACAGCCCAGTTCTCAGACGCTTGCGTCCAAATCTCAATTACAATCCGACAATAACAACAACAATCAAAGTATATCTAGTCAGGAAACAGCTTTATCTGCGCCAACTCTTATTTCGAATCAGATGCCGCCTATAAACTTGCAGACTCTGCAAACCCAACCTCCTTTAGCAAAGAACTTAAGTTCATCTCAGTTTCCTACACAAAGTCAGGATGATTTAATGCCTCAAAGCAATATAAATATTCCAATTGTAGTTCAAACAAGTTCCCAAACTTTAGCTTCTCTACAGAATGCACAGTCAATTTCTGCAGAATCTTTTTATACACCAATTATAACTCAGGGTCAAATAACTAGTAGTTTTATAAACAACAACAGCGATTCAGTAACAGATAGTAGTTCTGAAGAAAATCTTATAGATGAGATTCTTTCTAATCCTTTAAATTTAACTAGTGTTAAAAGCTCAAATTTTACTCAAGCAACTAGTGAGAATGTAGTATCATCAGTTTCTCAGGCAAACATTCCTCAAAAACAGGTTTTGACTACAGCATTATTAAATCAATCAGATCCTTCTATTAACATAGCTAATTCTAATGACAAATTAGATCAAGGTAGTATTTTATCTGATTTGAGCTCGCAATCGCCTTTACAGAAATTCACTAACATACTTGGAAGTAACCCTGAAACTAATACTCTTCCTTCAAATACACCTTCAAATCCTACTTCAAATTTACAAATTTCTTTTACTAAATCTATAGATCCTCAATTTATGACAAAGCCTGAAGCTAGTGTAAATCAATCGATCTCAACAAACTTTATGTCTAATAATCCAATCCTATTTCAAAATGCGTCCAATCAACAAGGTGTTGGTTTACAGAACCAAATTGTTGCACAAGATGTCTTAAATAACCTTACTTCTCAAATATTCGGCAATACAGCTCAACCAACATTCAGCTCTCAGGTCGCAACAAACAATGCTCTTTCATATCAAATAATATCTAATTTAAATCAGACAAACTCTTTATCAAGTTCTTTTAACAATAAAACTTCGAACTCAAATGAAGCTGTACTGTCTGGTTTATCCGGTATTCCTGTGCCAAGCAATAGTGTTCTTTTAATACCCAATCAGGGCATATCATATCACTCTATTTCAATAGATGCTTATCAAAAGATTCAAAATATGATGCAAGATTTGAGGTTTAATTCCCCTAAGGATATAGAATTTCTACTAGAACCGCCAGATCTGGGCAAGGTTAAGTTAAACGTATCCCTTGATAAGGCAACAAACGCTGTAAATATGACGTTCTTTGTTGTGGATGAACTTGCAAAACACGCTATTTTATCTAACATGCAAGATTTCAGACAAATTTTGCATGCAAACGGTTTTGAAACGAATAATGTAAATGTTTTTGTTGACTCAGAGCAAAGAGGGCAAGGATTCAACCAAGGTTTCAATCACGTAACTTATTCTTCAAATAACAATGATAGCACCTCTCTAGATACGGCGCTTATAACAGGCCTTCAGAGCCTTAAAAGCGGTGTAGACGTAATAGTTTGAGAATAAGGAGGTATAAAAAGGGTGTCAATTTCAAGTGTTGGTTCAACAAGTAGCGGTACAAACGTTAATCCTACAACTAGTTCGAGCCAGAGTTCTAATAGTTTGGCAAATACTAATGCCTTTTTAACGCTGTTAATTGCACAGTTAAAAAACCAGGATCCTCTCAATGCAATGAGCACAAGCGATTTTATGAATGAATTATCAACCTTAACTACAACACAACAAATGATAAACATGAGCAACGCAGTTCAAAATTCTATGACGAACATAAATAACCTGTATGCTACCAGCTTATTAGGGAAAAATATCCAATATAAGGATGCTAATAATAACACACAAAGCGCTACGGTTACTCAGGTCACTATAAGTAATGGTAATCCTTCTCTATTGTTGAATAATGGTTCTACAATAAACCTTTCAAGCGTAATAGGCGTTTCATGAAGGTAGACAAGGTTCAAAGTCAAAGTATAGTTAATAATATTCGTTTAAGCACACAATCAACCTCTGATTTTGCTGATATTCTTAACAGCGAATTAAGCAGCATAAATCTTTCAAACCATGCCTCAAAACGCCTGGAATCGAGAGGTATAAGTTTGAGTCCTCAAGATATTTCAAGAATGAACGCAGCAATGGAAAAGCTTTCAAAAAAGGGTTCAAAAGAATCTCTTGTTCTTATGGACAACAAGGCTTTTGTTGTTAACCCGAAAAGCAAGACAATTATAACTGCTGTAAGTCAAGAAAAATTGAAAGATAACGTTTTTACAAATATTGACAGTGCAATAATATTATAAATAAGGGCTGGACCGCACGTCGGAGGCCCTCAAATTTGAAGGAGGGTAAAAATATGTTAAGAGCTATGTCTTCTGCTGTTAGTGGTTTGCAAAGTAACCAAACAGCAATGGACGTAATTGGTAACAATATTGCAAACGTTAATACTATTGGTTTTAAGGCAAGTATGGTTACCTTTTCTCAGATGCTTTCTCAAACCTTGAGCGGTGCTTCCGCACCTCAAAATGGCTTGGGCGGTATTAACCCAATGCAGATTGGTTTGGGAACCCAAATTGCCGCTATTACAACACCCTTTGGTAGCTCCTCTACTGAAAATACCGGAGTAAATACCGACCTTGCTATACAGGGTAATGGCTTTTTTATAGTTAACAACGGGTCTCAAAATTATTATACGAGAGACGGTTCATTTAACGTGGACGCAAATGGCAACCTTGTAAACAGCGCAGGTCTTAAGGTCCAAGGTTGGCAGGCCGATTCTAGCGGCGTAGTAAATCCCTCTGGTCCTGTGTCCGATTTAAAGATCCCTATAGGCCAATCTATGCCTGCAAAACAGTCAAACAACATCACTATGACGGGCAATCTGGATGCCTCCCAGTATGCTAACACCTCCTCTTCTGCTACTCCATACGCAGTTACCTCATCTGGAGCAATATATGATTCGCTTGGTGTGTCTCACTCTGTTACTACGGTGATTACTCCAACCGGAACCCAAAATGTATGGAAGTGGAGGACATTAACCACTCTTCCATCAGCAGATGTCCCAAGTAAGACTGCTACTCCTCCCACAGGACCTGCAAGCACAACTGGTAATATAATTTTATCCTTTAGCGGTTCTGCAATTCAAAGTATTGTTGGTGATAATGTGCCATACAACCTAACTATTACTGTTCAATCAGGCGATACCCCCTCTACAATAGAGCAGAAGGTTATAAACGCTATAAACAACGATCAAATACTGAAAAATTATTTTGTGGCTTCTGATAATAATGGTAGTGTTAACCTTCAGTCAAAATTGGTGGATCCCACAGGAATTTATGGCGCTAATTGGTTAACCATTTCTGAAAATGATGGTAATACAGGCGCTACTACAGGGCTTAATAATTTTTCTTATGCTTCTACTGATGTAGGTACAACGCCTGTTTCGAATGTATATGCCACATCTGGTTATGGTACCCTTACTTTCAATTCAAACGGTTCTTTATCGAACGTTACAACTACTTATCCAGCTCCATCAAGTTCTACAGCAACACTTTTAATAAATCCATCAACTGGTGCATCTACTCCTTGGACCCCTACAATTAACTTTTTTGGTATGACACAGTATGGTGGCTCATCAAGTCTAAACTTTGCCAGTCAGGACGGATACTCTTCTGGATCTTTACAGAGCTACTCAATTGATCAGTCAGGTGTAATTACAGGAACTTATTCTAACGGTTTAACAAATGCTATTGGTCAGATCGCACTGGCCAACTTTCCCAATCCCTCAGGTCTAACTAGCAATGGATCAAATATATATAGCTCATCTTCAAATTCTGGAACTGCCCAAATTGGCGCTGCCGGTTCTGGAGGTATTGGAACTATTATTCCAAGTGCTCTTGAGATGTCAAATGTAGATCTATCACAACAGTTTACGAATTTAATTACTACTGAAAGAGGTTATGAGGCTAACGCAAGGGTTATAACAACTTCTGACCAGATGCTTCAAGAGCTCTTGTCATTAAAGGCTGCTCCTTAGAAGCCTTTGAACTTTTAGGAGGTTAAGATTATGGATAATTCTATTTTTACTGCTGTAAATGGAGCTCTATCAAGTCAAAGTGCACTGGATGTGGTAGCGAATAATATATCAAACTTCAATACTACAGGTTTTAAAGAAAGTAATGCTACCTTTGCTGATATTTTGTCACAAGAACTTTCTTTTGCAACCTCAAAAACCAACCCACTTCAAGTAGGGATTGGTTCTAAACTTGACTCTACTTCACCTTCTTTTACTCAAGGTCCAATTTTGGAAACTAACGATCCAGCAAATCTTGCAATTAATGGAAATGGTTTTTTCGTGGTTTCTAATGGAACCAATACGTATTACACTAGAGACGGTTCCTTTAGTCTTGATAGCAATGGCAATTTGGTAACTTCTGAAGGCTTTTATGTGCAGGGTACAAATGGAAATATCAATATAGATACCACTGCAAAAAACTTCTCAGGTTTTACGGTAAATCCTGACGGTTCTGTTTATTCTAATTTTTCAAATGGGCAATCTACCTTTGATGGTAAGATTATGATAGTTGATTTTATAAACAAAAACGGACTTATAAACGTTGAAGGAAATAACTTTAGTCAGTCAGCAAATTCCGGAAGTCCTAAAGTGCTAAGTAGCGGTTACACGATAATCCAAAATGCTTTAGAGGGTTCGAATACTGACCTTTCTACCCAGATGGCAAACTTGATCGATTACGAAAGAACTTATCAAGTTAATGCTCAAGCTATAACTACGAGCGATAATATGCTTAAAACTGCGATAGGGCTTATTGTATGATAAAATTAACGAAGTTGAACGATGCAGAGTTTATTTTGAATTCAGATTTGATTGAGTCTATCGAAAGTTCGCCGGATACTACTATAACCCTTTTTACAGGAAAAAAATTTATGGTAAAGGAGTCTCCAGAAGAAATAGTTGAAAAGATAATCGATTATAATAGAAAAGTAGGATTAAGGTTCGCTCAGGCTAGAATGCAAAATACATCTGAGAATAAAACTTAATATATGGATATAGCAACAGTTGCGGGTTTTGCCATTGCTTTTGGCTCTATAATATTGTCGGTAATTATCGAAGGCGGCTCTTTTTCTCACTATGTGAGTTTGCCTGCCTTTGTTTTGGTGCTTGGTGGGACTACTGGAGCTGTAGTTATAAACACAACCTTAGACCAATTGAAGATGGTTCCAAAAATAGTAAGAAAGGCCTTTTTTGCTCCGAAAGATAATCCTGTAACGGTTATAGATCAAATTGTAAGACTTGCAGAAAAAGCCAGGAGAGAAGGCCTTTTGTCACTTGAAGCCGAGCTTGAGGGCGTTGATGATATGTTCATGAAGCGAGGAGTTCAGCTGGTTGTAGATGCTGTTGATCCAGAACTTGTAAGGGCTATTCTTGAAAACGATTTAGAAATAATGGAGGCCAGACATAAATTAGGAGAAAACTTCTTTATCGGTTTGGGAGGATTTGCCCCTACTTTAGGTATTCTTGGAACAGTTATGGGATTGGTACATATGCTTGCTAACCTCGAAGATCCAAGTGGCGTCAGTCAAGCGATTGCTGGCGCCTTTATAGCAACTCTTTATGGTGTTGGAGTAGCTAATCTTGTTTTTTTACCTATTGCTGGCAAATTAGGAGTAAGGAGTAAAGAGGAGACGCAAATTAAGACAATGATAATGGAAGGTATACTTTCAATACAGGCTGGGGATAATCCAAGAATAATAGAAGAAAAATTAAAGGTTTTTTTGCCGCCTTCATTGAGGTTATCATATGAGGCGCAAAAAGAAAAGGAAAGAGCTGGCGCATAATGGCTGATGTACTAAGTCAAGATGAGATAGACGCAATTTTAAATGCCTTTAATACGGGCCAGGTTAGCGCTGATCTGCTTGAAAAGGAACCGCAGAAAACTGTAAAAACATACGATTTCAAAAGGCCAAGCAAGTTTTCAAGGGATCATCTTAGAACTCTCGAACTAATACACGAAACTTATGGAAGGCTGGTATCAACTTCTCTCTCAAGCCTGGTGAGAGGGAGTATGAGATTTGATTTTTCTGCTATAGATCAGGTTCCATATGAAGAATTTATAAATTCTTTAATTCCTCCAGCAATGATTGTCATCATTAATTGGGAAAGCACAGGACTTTCAATGGTTTTAGAGATGAATTTAAATATTACTTTAGCGCTAGTAGATAGGTTATTAGGTGGTTCCGGACTTCCACCGCCAAGTCCAAGAGCCCCTACTGATATAGAGACAGCTTTGATTGCAAAGCTTGTTGATAGACATCTTGTTGCGCTTGAAGAGGCGTGGAGGACGGTGTATCCTGTAAGTCTATCTTTTGTAGGAACAGAAACTAATCCTGAGTTTGCCCAAATAGTTCCTGCAAATGAGATGGTTGTTTTAATCACAATGGACGTAGGTATTGGTGATCTTAGTGGTATAATGTCTTTAGCGATTCCATATAGTTTATTGGAACCAATAGTCAATCATCTTTCTGCTCAAAGATTTTTTGTAAAAAAGAAAGCCGAAAACGAAATTGAAAAGGAATACGTTTATGAGCACGTCTTAAATGTAACAGTAAACTTGCAAGTTTGTTTGGGTCATATGCATATTCCTTTGAAAGACCTTATCAATCTAAGGGTAGGCGATACACTTTTGTTAGATACAAAAGTTAATAAACCTCTTGATGTTAAAATAGAAAAAAAGCAAAAATTTTTAGGAATGCCTGGAAAGGTTGGTAAAAATTTGGCAATAAAAATTACTGATGTGTTGAGGGATTAAGAGCATGAACTTAAATGACGAACAAATAGATGCGATAGGCGAAGTCTTAAATATGGCGATGGGTTCTGCTGCCACCACGCTTTCACAATTAGTTAATAAAAAGATATCGATTACTTCACCTATGGTTGATATAACAGATGTGGAGCAAATTGCGGCTGATTTTGAAGATAACTCTATTGGCGTTATGATAGGTTATGAAGGCGAAATTGAAGGCTCTTCTTTGCTTGTTGTAAGAAGAACAGATGGTTCGATTATTGCTGATCTTATGATGGGTGGTGAAGGTAATCCAGAGCTTCCATTTGATGATCTTGCTGAGTCTGCATTGCAGGAAGCTATGAATCAGATGATGGGAGCTGCCTCAACAGCTCTTGCCAGTTTGTTGGGAGGCAGAATTAATATAATGCCTCCTCAAGTTATTAATTTTGATGAACAGCCAATTGCTGAATCTTTAAGACAAATAGCGTCAGGAAATGAAGCGGTTGAAGTATTTTTTGATTTTACTGGAGAAAATGTTTTCCAGACAAAGTTGGTTATGATATTGTCTGAAGCTGTAGCTCAAAAAATGGCACAGATGGCAGTTAGCAAGGCAAAAGCTATGGTCAACACACAAGATGATACTATTTCTATGGGTTCTTCTCATTCTGAAAGCCAGAGTACACTTTCGCAGAGCGCATCACAAAATATTAACAATATAAACCAGCAAGCTACAACCTCTTCTTTCCCTCAATCAAGCTTTCAACAATCTTCTTCATATCCACCACAAACGCAGCAACAAAATCAGTATAATTATCCACCGCCACCACCAACATATCAACAGCAACCTCAAGTTCAAGCTTTCCAAGCCCAATTTCAACAGTTACAACCTTCACCACAAGGAGATTCAATAAATATTGAGAACCTCTTAAATATTCCACTTGAACTTAGCGTTTCTCTTGGCAATGCTAAGATGACACTTAAGGAAGTCTTAGAGCTGCGTTCGGGATCGGTTATCGAATTGAATAAATTAGCAGGAGAAGCTCTTGAGGTTATGATCAACGATGAGTTGATAGCTAAGGGAGAGGTTGTAGTAATAGATGAAAACTTCGGCATCAGAATTACGGAGATTATAAGTCCAAGAGAGAGACTTGAAAAGATTTAATGCGTTTTTAAAAAGTAATTAAAAGTGAATAAAAGTATCTAGATATTAATAAACAATTCTAAAATCATCAAAAGCTAAATCGCTTTTCTCCTTTTTAATTTCAACGTTAGTTACATTAGAACCAGGAGACCCCCTTTTTAATAATCTTATCAATTCATCTATTGTTTCTTCATTTCCAACTGCTATAACCTCTACAGAACCATCGGGAAGGTTTCTGACCATTCCTGTTAAGCCTAATTTTCTTGCAACCTCCTGAGTGTAGGCTCTGAAATATACTCCTTGAACCTTTCCAATCACCTTAGCAAATAAGGTCATCTCTTTCCCTCCAAGTAGCATTTAGTTTTTCTGCACCATTAGCAATTAAATAGGTTGAATCTATTAAATTATTTCTAAATGAACCAGGTAATGAGCTCTTTTGTTCGGCTATATTGCCAACTGATTTGAAAAAGATGCTGGCTCCTAGAGTAGCATTTAATATGTCTTCCTTTTTTACTGCAACAAACGACGCAACAATAGATCCTAACATACATCCACAACCTGTAACTTTAGACATTAAAAAACTGCCACCTTCAATTTCAAATATCCTTTTGCCATCGCTTACGATGTCTTTTTCTCCAGTCAAAAGAACAACGGAGTTGTATCTCTCTGCTGCTTCTTTGGCGATATTTGTATAATTTCTGTTTGTGGAAACGGCATCTACTCCGATACCTTCTGCGGGCAAATCGCAAAGCGTTGAGATTTCAAAAGAATTGCCCTTTATAACGTCGATCTTTAGATTGTGTAGAAGATTTTTTGCTGTCCTTGTTCTAAATTTACTTGCGCCAGCACCAACAGGGTCAAGAATTAGTGGAATATTTTTCAAATTTGCGTACTTACCAGCAAGTAGCATTTGATTTATTTCATCCTGTTTTAGTGTACCTATGTTTAATAGAACAGCAGAGGCCATATTCGTTATGTCATCTAATTCGGCTTCCTCTTGCGCCATTATTGGGAGAGCTCCGATCGCAAGTGTTATGTTTGCGCTATCATTCATTACAACGTAATTGGTTAGGTGATGTATAAGAGGCTTTCTTTCTTTTATAACATCTAATATTTCTTTAATCCAAAGATAATCTAACATCTTAACTCCTTAAAGTTCTGTATGAAATAATAACATTATATAATACTATAACCTAACTATTTTATGACTTAAAAATTACTTATAGAATACTAAAATATTCGAGTGAAATTTTCTATATTAAAATTGTATTAGTTACAATTCTTTAAGTAAAGAAATTATTTAGGAGGGCAGAATTGCACAAAGATATTTCAGATTTTATAGATGTAAACAAGGTTTTAGATGAGATAGTAACTAGAGATGACCTAGTAGTACTAGATTCGGGTTGTGGAACGGGAGCTATTGCTATACCATGTGCCAAAATAATCCCTAATGGCACCTTATTTGCTGTTGATAAAGACTCTAAGGCTTTAAATATAATGTTAGAACGAGCAAAGATAGAAAATATAAACAATGTTGTTGCTCTTAGCTCAAATATAGAAGATTTAGAATTTCAAGAAGAATATTTTGATCTTGTAATAATGTCATCCGTATATCACGAATTAGAGGATGCCCCGTTAACTTTAAAGAGAATAAACAAATGGTTGAAATCTACAGGTATACTATCTTTAATTGAATGGAAGAAGGAAAGAAAAGAAGATATCGGGCCTCCAGCTATAGTTAGAGTAGAAGAAGATCTTGTATTGGGGGCACTGGTGTTTTCTGGGTTTGATCTAGTCCATATGGAAGATTTAACTGATTCAATTTACCACATTGTATTAAAAAAGTCAGATAGAGTTTGCAATATTTAAGAGAAAGGGTTTATTAAGATGGTTGATGTTGAAAAAGCTAGATTATTAATATTACAAAATGCTAATGAATTGGAAACAGAGTATGTGTCTATAAAAAATGCTATTGGTAGAGTACTTGCAGAAGACGTTATAGCAGGGGAAGATATTCCAGCTCAAAATTTATCTGCGATGGATGGCTTTGCCATAAAATTGCCTTGTAATGATGAATGCAAAATAGTTGGCGAATCCAAAACAGAGAGTCCATTTATGGGAGAAATTTTCCAAGATGAAGCAGTGAAGGTTTCTACAGGTTCAATTCTTCCCAAAGGCAGTAATGCTGTAGTTCGTAATGAAGATGCTGAAGTGAGTGGCGATGTAGTTTATATTAAAAGGATGCCTCTAGAAGGGAGAAATATATTTACAAAGGGTGAGGAATATGAGGCTGGCTCAATAGTTTCTTATAGCGGTACAAAAATTTCTCCTTTTGATTTTTCAGCTTTTTGTAAACTTAATAAAACTACAATAAAGGTTGTCAAGAAGGTAAGGATTTCTTTACTTGCTATAGGAAAAGAGCTTGTAAATTGTGATACAGAAGGTATGTATAAAAATTTTTTAACTCCTGCATTCGAATCAATTTTAAACAGGCCTCATATTGAAATTCAAAGAAACTTGATATGTAGAGATAGTTTTGAAATAGTAGATGAATTGAGAAAATCTTTGAATGACTCGAATATTATAATTTCTTTCGGTAATGCGTCTTTTGATTCAACTGATGGTTTATTTCCTCTTGCGCAGAAGATATTCGATCCGATTTTCTGGCGTGTAAAGATGCAACCTGGCAAATCTATAATGGCTTTCAAAAAAAACAAGACATTTTATTTTGGTTTGTCTGGTAATGCTTGGGCGGCTACCTTAGGATTTTATTTATTTGTAAGACCCTTAATACTTTTACTTTCTGGTCAAAATTATAATTTCAGACCATTTGAGGGCATACTTGGCGAAGCTTTTAGCAAAGGTTCTAAAGAGACTAGATTTTTAAGAGGGACTTTGATTGGCAATAAATTTTATTTCAGAAGATTCTCTCAACATAGTCACTCGGTTAAAGGCTTTCGTGATATGACTCACATTGCCATGCTTAATCCTGGTCCGCCACAAGAGGAGGGAAGCAAGGTAAAAGTTTTCGAATTTTCTTTGGAGGTATGAAATGTATCCCTCAAAAAGGATTCCGGTTGAAAAGAGTATTGGAATGATTTTGGGTTATGACCTAACGAGGATTATTCCTGGCAAGCATAAAGAGGCCGTCTTCAGAAGGGGGCATAAAATAACTGCTGAGGATATACCCGTTCTAAAAGAAATTGGCAAGGATTTTATATGGGATTTGAAGATTGCTGAAGATGAGCTTCATGAAGATGAGGCTGCTTTAAGGCTTGCAAGTGCAATATCGGGAGATAACCTGATCGTAGAAATGCCCGGAGAAGCGTGGGCAGATGTTATCGCGGCTAAAAAGGGGCTGTTTAAAGTAAGAGTACGGCAACTTGATGCTATTAATTCAAGAGGTGATACCCTTGTTGCTACACTTAGAAATAATACTGTGGTGGAGGAAGGCAGAGTTGTTGCGAAAGCAAAGGTGCAGGGTCTAGTAATAAAAAAAAGGGAAATAGAATTAATTGAGGGGGAATGTAAAAATCTTGGGAAGGTGCTGACCCTTCATCCATTTTTGAATATGAAAGTTGGTTTAATTGTTACTGGGTCTGAAATTTTTTATGGAAGAAAGGAGGACTCCTTTACTCCTTTAATTGTAAGTAAAGTGACAAAATTTAATTCCGAGGTAGCTCTAAGGGAATGTTTGCCTGACGATCCCGATTTAATTTCGAACACAATTTTAAAATTTATACAAAACGGCATCCAAATTGTAATCGTAACGGGGGGTATGAGCCCTGACGATGCATCTGCTGAGGGCATAAGGAGATCTGGAGCCTCTGTTGTAAGTTATGGAGCACCTCTTTCACCTGGGGCAATGTTTCTTGTAGCGTATAGAGGTGATATACCAATTTTTGGTATTCCAGGTGGCGCTTTAAGATTTGATCCTGGGGCGTTTGATCTTTTTGGCCAAATTGCTTTTGCAGGTTTAAGAATTACCTATGAAATGATTAGACATTCTGGCCATGGAGGTTTATTAAGATGAGCAAACTGAAAGTCTGTTTTCACATTTCAAAGTTAGAAGATTGGGTGGTTGCCTTAAAAAATATTAATAACTTTATAAATGATATACTAAATGATTATGAATACGAAATAAGGGTTGTAGCTAACTCAGCAGGAGTATTGATATTAACAAGTGATTTAAAGAATGAACTTGAAACTACTATGAAGGAGTTATCGGATAAAGGTATAATATTTGAGTTTTGCAACAATGCACTAAATTTTTATAAAATAGATAAAGGTCTTGTTTTTGATTGGGCAAAAGTGGTTAAAGCTGGAATTACTGAGATAGTGAGGCTTCAAAGTTTAGGTTTTGCTTACATAAAGCCATAAATATTACAAGGGGGACAATGTGAAAAAATTAATATTACTTAGTTTGTTTTTTTTCTTAATTTTTAGTTCTGTTTCTAATGCACAGGGATTTGATCCAAATGTGTATAAGTGCAGAGATTTTGTCCAAAATTATTCAAATGATTCTGGCAGCGTAGCTTTACAGACGTTATGGGTATGGGGATTTCTAACATTTAAAGACGAAAGTTTGCTATCTTTAAATAGTGATATGTTGAAATCGCTTACATCGGACTTGAATGAAGGTTGTGCTCAAAATTTGGATGTAACTTTGCTTGAATTTGTAAGAAAATATTTTACTTTTAATTATGTTAAAAAATCAAAACAAAATACAAGTGTGATTTTTAATCCTAAAAACTATTCTTGTAAAACATTTTTGAACTCTCTTAACACAAATGACACTACTTCGGATGATCTTGTTGGATATGCACTAATATGGGCTCTTGGATATACTGCAGCATATAGACCGGATGATGTTGATGTGGTAGACGATCAAAGTGCTGGGACAATAGCTGGTCTTATGAAAAGTTTGGTTTGCAAAGACCCAGATGAGAATTTTTATAATTCATTGCATGACTTATATAACAAATTGGAAAAAGAATAATTTTAATTATTTACATCTCTTATCTTTAAGAGTTTTTCTGAAATCGCGTGCAAATCTTCTGCAACTCTTGATATCTCATTTATAGATAATGCTTGATTTTCCGAAACTTTAGCTATATTTTGAGAGCTCTCTAGAATTTGCTTAATAGATATACTTATTTCGTTTAATGTTTCGTTTATTTTATTTGCAAATTTCATTGATTCAGTTGCAAGTTTTTGTATTTCGCTAGCTACCACTCCAAACCCCTTGCCATGCACACCTGCTCTAGAAGCTTCTATTGCGGCATTTAAACCAAGAAGTCTTGTTTGATTTGCAATTTTTTTAATAAACGTGTTTATTGCGTCGGTCTCATTTAACTTATTTCTTGTTTCATTCACAATGGCAGCAGTTTGTTCGCTTGAGGCAGCCAACTCTTCAGAGCTTGCTGATAGAGAACTAAGAGTTTGGGTTAATGAAAGTGATATCTTTTGATTCTGGTTTATGGTTTCAAACAATTTCATTTCTTCTATTTTTGCTTCGATCTGAAACATAAGGTAATTTGAAATAATTTTTCCTAGAGCGTCAAACATTACGGTAAAGTTTCCAATTCTTTCTTTGGGATTTATGTGTGCGGTTTTTAGCGTGTTAAGAGCTTCTTCTATATTTGGTACTCCTATTTCAGCGAAATATTTTCGAAAGTGCTCTATCGTTTGTTCGTCTGGTTCTTTTGGTAAGCACTGACCGCCAGCTATATTTCCTATTCTTCTGCCATAGAGTAAAACTGGAACAATAAAGTCTTGTATATTTGCATGGCAGAAATAATATTGTGGCTTACCTTGCTCCATTGCATCTTTACCACGTTTTACTGCTTCTTGTTTACATCTGGCTAGGCCTTTTTCTGTGCCTCGTATAACTTTACCACATAAATCTGAATGATTTATCACCGGTATAACGGGAGTGCCCTCTGGATCAGAAACTGTTACAGCAAAATCAAGCTCTCTTGAAAGTTTATCAAAAAAATCATATATCCATTTTTTCTCTTCCTCGGTAAGAAGTTTTGATAATTTAAGGGCGTCTTCTCCAAAATAATTAATTGCTTCTTGTAATCTCTCTTCTGCAACCATGACTTCCTCCTATTCTTAAATTAAAGATATCACAAATCATTTGTTTAATAAATTTTAACATTCAAATTGGTATATTAAGAAAAATAAAGTTTTCTAAATTTTCAGAATAGATAATATATATCTTAAGTATTTTTAATCTTTTTCTGATAGAATACTACCATGAGATTAAAAATTTTGCTAATATCTTTTTTATTTTTATATATATCATTTTTCTTTATTTTTAAAGCTCAGGCAAATGCTGTTGGCCAAAAAAGTGCTGTAATTTTACCTTATCTTGCCGAGACTACGTTTTTAAACGAAGACCCAGGATATTCTGGATCGCAAATAAGAGCATTTGACTCTACACTTCCTGGCTATTCACTTAAATATTTAGATACAGATGATGTAGAGCTTCTAGACAAAAAATTTAATGGAATAAATAAAGAGTTTATTATGTCTTGTGCATATCTAGCATTAGGTAACGTTACCAGCGATGATATTGTAATTTTACCCATTATCCATCTTGTTGACATCGTTACACTTCCCAACTTGATTTTGGATAAGTATGAAATTAATGTTTGGCTTGAAATTAGGATTTACAATGCTAAAACGGGGGATTTAATTTATGGAGTTTCACAAAGAAATATAAAGACCTTCGACGCTGGTCCTATAAAATATTTGCCGGGTGGTTTTCCACAAAGATTTAGAGAGATTCAATATTTTAAATATTTACATAGTGAAATAGAAACCGCATTAAAACCTTTTCTATCCGGAACCAGAGTATTGAACGCACCTTATTATCCTCTTGGGAAAAAGATTCCAGGGATAATACCCTCTATTATAGTTTTTCCTCCTCAAGCAAAGAATGGTATATATCTTGCTTCTTATGAAGAAATTCCATTTCCTATGAGAATGTTCGTAGATTCTCTAAAAGAATACAAAAAAGACGTTGTGCTTTTGTCTTTCCAGGATGTAGCTGCATTTAATCCTGCAGATATGTCTAGTGATGCAAGGGCCTTTATAGCAACCAAAATGGGATTTAAACCTGAAGAAACCCTGTTTTTACTTACTACGATATCCCATATCCCTAACTTTCCACAACCTCTTTTATTACCTCAGCCTATTGCCTCAAGCCCAGGTGCAATTCTTGATCTTTTGAGTTTGCCATCTTTTGGAGGATCTTGGTGGATCGGGCGTTTTCTATCAATTTCCCCAAAAAAGAAGATTTTAATGGATGTGGACTTTAAATTAATTGATGTGGAAGGTAAAACGATATGGTCAAAAGATTTTAAGAAAAAAATATCATTTCATCTACATCAAAATGAAACGTGGGTTACTAGAAAGCAAATTCTTTATGAGGAGGGGAAAGTTCTCTCTGATCTAGTCCCCGAGATTTGGCCTGATATAAATAATGCTCTTAATAATTGGCCATCAGAATAGCATTCTTTATTTTAAGTGCAAACTAACTCTTCGATATTAAATAATTTAAAATTCTGTTCTTTTGTATCAATACAAAAATTATGATACTTGCAATTTTGAAACAAATATTTGATAATGTGAATTAAAATACTTAATCTTCAGGAGGTAACAAAAGTTGATTCAAAACAAGCATTATTTTTTCACCTCGGAATCTGTAACAGAAGGCCACCCTGACAAGATAGCGGATCAAATTTCAGACGCTATTTTAGATGCAATTATAGAAGATGATCCAACAGGTAGGGTTGCTGCTGAGACTACTGTAGCCACTGGTCTTGTATTGGTTGTTGGACAAATTACAACAAAGACATACGTAGATATTCCTAGTATTATTAGGAAAACGGTAAAAGAGGTTGGATATACGAGAGCGAAATATGGATTTGACAGTGAAACGTGTGCTGTTTTGACGTCAATAGATCCACAATCTCCTGATATAGCACATGGGGTTAACGTGGCTTTAGAAAAACGTGGTGAAAAAGTTAGTGCGCCTGAAGAGGAGCTTGGAGCAGGAGACCAAGGAATGGTGTACGGTTTTGCGTGTGATGAAACTGAAGAATATATGCCGCTTCCAATTACACTTGCGCATAATCTAGCTAAGAGACTTGCTTTTGTGAGAAAAAATAGAATTATTCCATTCTTGAGGCCTGATGGTAAAACCCAGGTTACTGTAGAATATGAAGGTTTTAAGCCTATAAGAGTTGATACTGTTCTTATTTCTGCACAACATAAACCTGATGTTGAAAATGAAGAGATAGAAAGAGAGATTATAGAAAAGGTTATTATGCCTGTAATTCCTGAGAATCTGAGAGATGATTCCATGAAAATTTTAATAAATCCATCGGGTAGATTTGTGATTGGTGGTCCACAGGGTGATTCTGGTCTAACAGGAAGAAAGATAATTGTGGACACATACGGAGGTATGGCTAGACATGGTGGTGGTGCATTTTCTGGCAAAGATCCAACAAAGGTTGATAGATCTGGAGCATATTATGCCAGATATGTAGCAAAGAATATTGTAGCGGCAGGGCTTGCTTCAAGAGTCGAAATTCAGGTTTCATATGCTATAGGTAAGGCAAATCCTCTTTCAATAATGATTGACACATTTGGTACTAATAAAGTGCCAGAAGAGAGAATAGAGGAACTAGTTAGAGATATCTTTGATTTTAGACCAAGATCTATTATAAATCAGTTAGATCTTAGACGACCAATTTATAGGCCGCTTGCTGCTTACGGTCATATGGGAAGAGTTGACCTTGGAGTTACGTGGGAAAGATTAGACAAAGTCGAAGAGTTAAAGAAGGGATTAAATTAGTTTTATTTATTGAATATGTCTTTAATGTTCTTAAAAGAACTTTTTGCCCTCCTTTTTGGAGGGCATTGTATTTTATGTGACGACCTTAGTTTGGATTATGTTTGTAAAGGTTGTAAGGCATCCTTTGGAAGTGGACTTGAGTTTGTTTGCCCTCCATTTGATAAATCTTTTTCTGTTGGTATATATAAAGATAGATTTAAGGATTTAATAATAAAGGCAAAGTCAAATCCTATAGCAATGGAGGAGATATCAAAAATAGTTTTGAAATTTATAAATAACAAAAAGTTTGACGGTTTTTATATTTCTCCTATTCCTGATGATAAATTTGGACGCTCTCATCTGGATAAAGTTGTAAATACTATTTCAAAAAAGAAGAGTATACCAATATATAGGTTCCAGAAGATAAAGGAAACAAAAAAACAGCATCTTCTTTATTTTAAAGAAAGGCAACAGAATGTTGAGAATTGTTTTTATGCCGAGGCAGCACCAGAAAAGGTTTTGCTACTTGATGATGTGGTAACTTCAGGTGCAACTTTAAGAAGTGCTTATAAAGAATTGTCCAGATCAGGTTCTAAAGTAATCTTTTTTCTTACTTATGCAGTATCTCCGGTTTTTTGGCAGAATTATAAAGATTCTTCAATGTATAAATAATTTGCCTATTTGATAGACCAATGTGGATACGCTATATGATATGGTAAGTAGCATACAAATTTCAAAAACAGTCCACTTCATACCGTATTCTTGTATAAATACGCTAATGGTAACCATACATGGCACGAAAAGCAATATGAATATCATAAATGACAAAGCCGATAGTGGCGTGAACAAAGTTCTTAATCTATTCATAAGGCTTTCATTTTTTTCTTTCTCTTGAAATGAATTTATCGTAAAGAAATTCAGAAGACTTGTACCTGCTTCAATAAATGAATCTTTAAATTGTTCAATTACCTTTGAGGTGTCATCTGCAAAATTGTATTCTTCAGCGCTTTTTGCTTCAGTTGTACTGTTTTGTTCGCCCTCGAGTATCTGGCCAAGCGTTCCAATAACCGCCTCTTTTGCTACTATGCTGGGTAAAAGGGTTGCAACTGCTTCCCATTTGTCAAAGCCTGCGGGAGCGAATACAAAAGCAATAGCTCTTGATCCCTGTGCGAGATAACTTTCTCCTACAGGAGCATTATACGGCAGAGAATTTATGCTCCATACAAGTATCATTGTAAATAGTATTACAGAACTAGCCTTTCTTACAAAAGATTTTACCCTAAAACCTGTAAGTTTTAAAAGAAATTTTAAAGGAGGAATCCTATATGGTGGTAGCTCTAATATAAATGGAGTTGAATCGGTTTTCAAAGACGGGACAGCTAATTGTAATAGTATGACAAGTAATATAGCTATGAGTGCACCAAGAAAATATAGCCCAAGAATTATTAGTTCTTTAAAACTTTTGAAAAATGCAGCAGTAAACAAAAGATAAACTGGCAATCTTGCTGAACAAGACATTAGGGGTATCATAAGACCTGCAAGAAGCCTGTCTTTTTGAGAATCAAGGCCTCTAGTGGCATAAATTGCTGGAACATTACAACCAAAACCAAGTATAAGTGGAATAAAGACTTTACCGCTCAGCCCAATTGAACTCATTAACTTATCAATAAGAAAAGCAGCCCTAGTCATATAGCCGCTTTCTTCGAGTATCGAAATGAACAAAAAGAAAATTCCTATTAATGGGAAAAAGCTTATTACTGAACCCACGCCACCTATGATAGCTTCCTTAATAAGGGACTTAAATATGTCTGGTAAAAACCAGAGTAAATAGACTACATATTTTCCAATGTAATCGTTTATAAAATAGCTGGTAAAATCTACAAATGGTTTTGACAGATCGAATGTAAGTTTGAATACTATAAACATCATAATCAAAAAAAGCGGTAAACCTAGAAATTTGTTTAAGAGTATCGAGTCTATTTTCTGAGTTAAATCGTAGGAGTCTTTATGTTTCACCAAGATCTTCTTACATATTGAGGATATGAATTTATATCTTGATTCAATATATGTGCTGTTGTCGACAGTCAAATCCAAAATGCTTTTATCGATGAGTTTTTTATTAATCAATTCGTTGATCATCTGATTATCTCTTTCTAGTACTCTTGCTGCTACAAAAGATAACGGATATCCTAATTGATCTTTCTTGTCTTTCAACATCTCTTTGATTTGCTTGAACTTTTTATCAAGTGATTCTTCGAAGAGTATATTTGGCAATGTTCTTTCATTAATAGCTTTGTATATTGCTTCTTTAAGAGCATCTATGCCGATTTTTTTTACTCCTGATGTAGGAACTACTTCAACCGACAATAGATCCTTTAGTTTTTTAATATTTATTTCTGTTTTATTTTTGACCATCTCATCAAAAAAATTAAGGGCTATTACCATAGGTATTTCAAACTCTGATAACGCAAAGGTTAAAAAAAGACTCTTTTCAAGTTGGTTGCTATCTACTACATTTACTATTAAATCAGGTCTCTCGTTGATTAAAAAATCTCTTGTTATTTTTTCTTCTAAAGAAAAGGGATTTAATGAGTAGGCTCCTGGCAGATCTACCAAAGAAAACGTCTGATTATTTATAACAATATTTGCTTCCTTTTTTTCAACAGTAACTCCAGGCCAATTGCCGACTTTTAAGTTCGAACCAGATAGGGCATTTATAAGAGCTGTTTTGCCTACATTAGGGTTCCCTACAAACGCTACCTTTATAGAATTTTTTTTTAAAACGTCTATTTGTCTTCTTCTATGACGATACCTGAACATACTGAATTCCTTAGTGATATGTTTTGACCGTTAACACAAATATGTATAGGGTCTCCCAGTGGTGCCTTCCTAATCATGTGAATTTTGCCTCCCTTAACTATTCCCAGTTCTTGCAACCTTCTTGCAAGCTTCTCATCTAGTTTTATATCAACTACCCTATACCTTTTGTTTTTTAATGCTTTATTGAGAACCATTTTTTTCCTCCTTAGAAAGATTTTCTAGGTCGCAACAGTTAAAATTCTTTGTTTTGCATGATTTGTTGGGGCAACTATCACAAATAGTCTTTCTTTTGGAAAAGATTTTATACAAAACAAACAAAGAAACAAGGCCTAAAAGCAAAATAAACAAAATATCCACAATATTCCTCCAAAGTTAGTTTTAACTAACATTTAAAGTTTAATATAGCTTATAAATCTTGTCAACTGATCAGAATTTTTAAATAGTAGCTTATTAGAAAAAGCAACAATTCTAGGATTCCATGTGCAGCAAATGTCTTAAATTAAAATATATAATCACTACAATGTATAGGGATTTATTCTAAAATAAATCTAATCTTATTTCATTTATAATATATAATGTAATCAATGTAATTGATAGCTAACATTTACTATAGGCTAAGAAACTTTAAAGAGTGTTGGAGGAGAAGTTTTTGAAGAGCGTAAAGATCCTTTCGTTTTTCCTTGCAATATTGTTTTTCTTTGGGAGGGCTTCATTTGCTGAGGCGCCAAATGTGAAGGCTGATCAGGTTTATCTTGATTTTGGAACTGGTACGTGGGTGGCCGATGGTAACGTTGTAATTACTTATAAAGATTATGAGTTTACGGGTGAAAAGGCTGAATATTATCCTAATAAGTCAGTTCTAGATCTTTTCAACGGTAAATTAAGTGGCAAAGACGTTAGTTTTTTTGCGAAGAAGATTATTTTAAAGAAAAAGAACAATAAAACTCAAGTAGAGGCTTTTAATGTTAAAGACGGGATTTATAAACAATATTCCTTTTCTTGCAATGAGCTTGATTTGTTTGATGATTTGGTTACTCTGGTAGGAGACGCATCGATAGGTTCTTCTACATCTAAGATGACAGGTGATAAGTTTTCTATAGATTTAAAAACAGGAAAAGTTGAAGGAACAAACATAAAATCATCTAATGTTGAAACCTCTTCAAAAGAGGAGTCTGGTAATTCAGCAGAAACCACTACAAATATAGGGCAATGAGAATTCTTTTTAATAAACTTTTTTGGTCTTACATATTAAATGATTTTTTGCCATTTTTTTTCTTTGGTTTGCTTGCCTTTTCTGGCTTAATGTTAGCAGGTGAATCAATGAGAACTATAAAGTTAGTTGCCGACAATCAGGGTTCCTTCTTAACAGGGGTAAAGTTGGCTGCATGTAGTGTGCCGTATTCAATAGCCTTTGCTTTTCCTATGGCTACGCTTTTGGGTGTATTGATGGCTGTGTCCAGGATTTCATCGAATTGGGAGCTTGTAGCTTTAAGATCTGCAGGCCTATCTATTTTTAAGTTTTCACTGCCCTTTATGGTAATTGGTGTTATTTTTTCTGCTGTTTCTTTTTTTACGTTTGAAAAGCTAGCATATCCTTTGTTGAATACAAGCAGATATATTATAGCAGGAGAATTAAAAAAGGAGCTTAATACAGAAAGGCAAAATGTTTTATTTAAATTACCACCTGACAATCCCAAACCAAAATTTATAATCTTTGCAAAAGAATATAAACCTGCTACAATGTCTTTAGAAGGAGTGTATATTCAAGAATTTGATAACGAATTCTTGAAGAGAACTATATACGCTAGTAATCTTGAATTTTCAGGCAATCGTTGGGTGGCATCAAAGGGGCTTTCTTATGAATTTTCAAAGGATGGAATTATTGTGGGTAGGCTAGATTTTGAGAAATTGATTGTTCCGCTTGGAGTTCTGCCTCAAGCTATAAAGACCTTACCGGCAAAAAAGCCTAGGGATATGAGCTTTTTTGAATTGCTTAGCTATCTCTCAAATTCCAAAGATATCGTTGATAAGTCCTTATACGTTGATCTCTACAACAAAATCTCGCTGCCATTTGCCTGTTTTGCATTTGCGTGTATAGGGGTTGCTTTTGGTATTGCTACAGATAGAAAATCATCTGTCTTAGGTTTCGGCATTGCTATAACCACTGTGCTTGTATACTATCTAATTTTTAGTTTGCTAACGACATTAGGTTATATGAACTATATTCCTCCTTTCATTGCATCATTTGGCGCAGATATTTTGCTTACGATTTTTGGAATATTTATGGTTGTCAAGTGGGACACTTAGAGTTTGGTTTTTATTTTATACCGATCATCCTTATTCTGAGTGCAGTAGTTGCTTATATAGCAGACAAATTAGGAAAAAAGGCAGGCAAAAAAAGGCTTTCTATTTTTGGATTGAGACCAAAATATACCGCAACCTTTATGTCGGTTAGTTCTGGAATATTGATAGCTGCAATAACCATTGTTATTATGTTATCTCTTTCTCAGAATGCTAGAATAGCTCTTTTTGGTCTGCAAAGTTTAAAAGAAGAAATTTCTGCTCTAACAAAGGAAAGGAATAATTTAGCTCAAGAGAAAAACAGACTCTTGGAAGAATATAGTAAGAGCTCTGTCGAATTGAAAAATCTTAAATTCGATTTAAATAACGTCAATAAAGAGAAACAGAAGCTCATTTTAGATACAATAAATCTTAAAAAGGAAAATCAACTGGCACTTTCTCATATAAAGGAAATGGAATATCAGAAATCTTTGCTAGATGAGAAGATAGCCTCCCTGAATTCTGAAAAGGAAAGTCTATTAAACGATATTAGTTCATCAAGGGCATTGTTAGATAAGCTCAAAACGTCTATTCAATCCCTCAGAACTGGCAAACTTCAATTTGAAGCACATCAAATAATTGCTCAGACAATAATACAGGGGGGAGATAGATCAGTTTGTGAAGGTGAACTGAATGATTTTATACAAAGAACAAATGCAATTCTTGCTAATGAGTTGGGTTTAGGAAGTACAGAAACTGTGCTTGTTATACCAAAACAAAATGTGCTTGATTCAATAAATACGATGGCGAGAAATGACATTCAATTTGCAGTAAGAATACTATCTGAGGGTAATGTAGTAGTTGGCGAAAAACATATTCTTGCCTCTCTTCAAGTTTTTGAAAACACTCTTGTTTTTAGAAAAGATGAAACAATAGTATCTACTGAGTTAGATCCAAATCTTGATAGCAATTTGCTTCTTGCTAAGCTCGGGCTTTTACTACAGGAGACAAATCATGTAGCAAAGCTAAGAGGGATTGTACCCGATCCTTTAACTGGAACTGTTGGAAACGTATCATATCCTGTTTTATATAATGCAATAAGAAATATAAAAAATTTGTCATATCAGGGGAAGGTTAAAGTTAGTATCCTTGCTGCGGAAGATACTTATGCTATTGGGCCTTTGCATATTCGGATTGTGGTTGATTAACTATGAAACCCTTTAGTTCTACTTTTTTTATTTTTCTAACTTTTCTTGTCCTTTTTTCCTTTCAGAGAGCTTATGCAGGGGATATATTGGTTTTACAAGTAAGCGGCGCAATAGATCCTGTTGTTGCTAGATATATAAAGAGCGGTATAGATAGTGCAAATACCAGAAACATGTCACTTGTTGTGATAGAGCTTGATACACCTGGTGGCCTTGATCAGTCTATGAGAGAAATAGTACAGTCGATCTTGACATCGAAAGTTCCGGTTGCTAGTTATGTTTACCCTTCAGGTGCAAGGGCTGCATCTGCTGGTACATTTATTGTAGAAGCATCATCTTTGGCAGTAATGTCGCCAAATACTTCGATAGGGGCTGCGCATCCAGTTATGATTGGTGGTGGAGGAAATGATAAAATTTTGCTTGAAAAGGCAGCTCAGGATGCAGCTTCATATATCAGGAGTCTTGCAAAGATCCATGGGAGAAACGAAAACTGGGTTCAAAACTCAGTCCTTAAGAGTCAAAGTATAAACGATTCAGAGGCACTTAAAGAACACGTAATAGATATTATAGCTAATGATCTAAATTCTCTTGTTTCTCAGGCAAATGGCAGAACTGTTATAGCTAATAATGCTAAAACGACTCTAAATTTAGAGCCTAATTATGTATATTACAAGATGTCATTTTTCGAATATTTTTTACATCTTATATCAAATCCGACTGTTGCGAGTATATTAATAATGATTGGAATCTATGGGATCATTTTTGAGCTTGCAAGTCCAGGATTAATTTTCCCAGGAGTAATAGGTTTTATATGTATAATATTATCCCTTTTTGCGCTCGGAAATATCCCCTTTAATGTAACAGGACTGATCCTTATAGGTTTTGCTATTGTTCTTTTTATAACTGAGATATTTGTTCCATCTTTTGGCATTTTAACTGCAGGCGGTATAATAAGTTTAATTTTTGGGATGTTCATGCTTTTTGAGCCCTCCGAAAGATTGGGCTATCCATCAGCTCTTACAGTTGCAATTCCTGCAGCTTTATTAACTAGCATATTAATAGCTATACTCTTTTATCTTGTTCTTGGTACTAGAAGAAAAAAGCCTTTTGTAGATTCTTCTTATGTTATAAATAGGGAAGTTGAAGTGAAAGACGTTAGAGAAAACGGCCGATTGCTTTTAGTTTTTTTTGATGGAGAACTTTGGAGTGCAAAACCAGTAGATTCTGAATCTTATAAAGTTGGCGATACAGTAAAGGTGGTTGGAAAGGAAGGTATCCTACTTAAGGTAAAAAGGGTAGAAAAGGATTAGTTTATGTAAGTTAGAACTCAAATATTATTGAATGAGGAGGTTAATATGTACGAGATTGTGAGGTTTGCTTTTAGTTCTGTTTTGATTTTCATTTTGCTTGCAATATTTGTAATTGCGATAGTTTTACCAAGCGCTATAAGGATTACTCAGGAGTATGAAAGAGGTGTTGTCTTTAGGTTAGGTAGATTTGTTGGGGTTAGGGGACCTGGTCTTATACTTTTGATTCCATTTGTTGAAAGGATGGTAAAAGTAGATTTAAGAACTATTACAATGGATGTTCCGCCGCAAGAGATCATAACTAAAGACAACGTCCCAGTAAGGGTAAATGCGGTAGTTTATTTTAGGCTTGTTGACCCAGAACTTGGCGTGCTTAAGGTTGAAAATTTTGTAAGGGCTACTTCTCAAATTGCGCAGACTACTTTAAGATCAGTTTTGGGACAATCTGAACTTGATGAAATGTTATCTCAAAGAGAGGCTATAAATCATAAGCTTCAGCAAATCATAGATGAGCAAACTAATCCATGGGGAATAAAGGTAAGTGTGGTTGAACTTAAAGATGTTGAAATACCCCAAGAGATGCAAAGAGCTATAGCTAAACAAGCTGAAGCAGAAAGACTTAGAAGGGCTAAGGTTATTATCGCTGATGGAGAATTTCAGGCCTCAGAAAAGCTCAAGCAGGCTGCCGAGGTTATGGCTCAAAATCCCTTGACTATTCAACTTAGATTTTTGCAGACGATTGCCGACATATCTCCAGAGAGGAATACGACTACTATACTTCCTATTCCGATCAATTTATTAAGCCAGATTTTTAGTGGTGCCAATCTAAATAGCACAGAAAAAGAGAATAAGTAATAAATAATACAAATTCTAGTTTCGTCTATTAATAAATTAATAAAGTTTCATAGGGAGGATGATGATGCAGCAAGAGCTTATTGATGTAATTTTAAAAAGACGTTCTCATAGGAAATTTTTGCCCGATCCTGTTCCAAGAGAAGATGTTGAGAAGATTATATATATTGCTACTATGTCTCCTTCTGCTACTAATTCTCAACCTTGGGAGTTTGTGGCTGTTTATGACGATTTTGTGAAGGAGGAACTTGCAAGTGCAGTTTTAAAAAAGCTTGAATTTTTAGCATCTACTCTTGATAAAGAAAAAGATTCCAAGCAGATCAAACTTATTTCAAAATCGACTTTTTATTTTACTTTTTTTAAAGAAGCACCTGTTGTAATATTTGCTATTGCAAAGCCGTATAAATCAGTAATGGATTTTATAAATGAATACTTTATAGAGGAGGATGAGCCGCCATTTGCTTATGAAGCGTCAATACAAAGCGTTGCTGCAAGTGTCTTACAGCTTCAGATTGCTGCACACATATTTGGCTACGGTAGTTGTTGGATGACCGCACCAAATATTGCTAGAAAGGAAATGGGTAAGATTCTTAAAATAGGAGAAAATGATAAAATTGTTGCTACAATTCCCTTAGGAAAACCTGCGGTAAAAGATCTTGTTCCACCTAGGCGAAAAAGCGTTAGCGAAGTGCTACGTTTTATTTGATTTTATATATAATAATTTTAGATAAAGTATTTTAAATTAAATCAATCCGATACCGATTGTAGGAGGTTCCCCTTGACTTCAGATGACATTAGACGTCTTTTTTTGAATTATTTTAAAGAAAGAGGCCACACAGTATTGCCGAGCTTTTCTCTTGTTCCCGATGATCCAACTATATTGTTTACAATTGCAGGCATGGTTCCATTCAAACCATATTTTTTAGGGAGAGAAGAGCCTCCATTCAAGAGGGCAGCGACTTCTCAAAAGTGTTTAAGAACTAATGATATAGAGGAAGTTGGTAAAACTGCCAGACACCATACGTTTTTTGAGATGCTTGGCAATTTTTCTTTTGGGGATTATTTTAAGGAAAAAGCTATTCCATTTGCGTGGGTTTTCGTTACAGAAGTTTTGCACCTTCAAAAGGAAAGGCTTTTTATAACAATTTATAAGGATGACGATGAATCTTATGAGATTTGGCGATCTTTGGATATTCCTGCTGAAAAGATCTATAGATCGGGGGAAAAGGATAACTTTTGGTCTGCTGGCCCTGTAGGTCCATGTGGACCTTGTTCTGAGATTTATTATGATAGAGGAGAAGATTTTGGTTGTAAGAGACCGGATTGTTCTCCTCTTTGTGACTGTGATAGATTTTTAGAAATTTGGAACCTTGTCTTTATGCAGTTCAATAGAGATGAAAGTTCAAATTTACTTCCTCTTAGTAAAAAAGGTATAGATACAGGAATGGGTTTAGAGAGAATAGCCTCAGTATTACAAGGGAAAAATTCAAACTATGAGACAGATTTAATTTATCCTATTATTGAGAAGCTGTCTTCCATTATGGGTTTGGAATATAGGGGTAAAGGACTAGTTCCTTTGAGAGTTATGTCTGATCATTTAAGGGGTGCTGTTTTTGCAATTTCTGATGATGTAATGCCTTCAAATGAGGGAAGAGGCTATGTTGTAAGAAGACTGCTTAGGCGAGCCCTTACATTTTCACACCTTGCTGGTTATCAGGGGGCATTTATATATAAAGCGGTACCAACGGTTTGCGATATATACCGTCAGTCATACCCTGAACTTTTGGAAAAGCAGGATAAGATTATTGATGTTATAAGGTCGGAGGAAGAAAAATTTTCTCAAAGTCTTAAAGAGGGGATAAGTATGCTTAATAAACTAATGCCCCAAATTAAAAAAGATGGCATAATTTCTGGCGAAATTGCATTTTTGCTTTATGATACCTATGGTTTTCCAGTAGATTTAACTAGAGAGATGACTGCAGAATTTAACATAGATGTTGATATAGATGGATTTAATAGATTGCTCTTGGAAAGGAAAAATTTATCCAGACAGGGTTCTCAGTTTGTAGATGAAGTTGTAAACACCTCATTTTCTACAGAATTTGTTGGTTATGATAATACCAGAATTAGTTCTAAAATACTCGGAATATACAAAAATAATGTTGAAGTGAACAATCTAGTGGATAAGGAAGAAGGTTGTATTGTTCTCGATAGAACCCCTTTTTATCCCGAAAGCGGAGGGCAGATTTCAGATATTGGTTACATAAAAACAAAAAACGCGGTCTTCAAGGTTGTAAACGTACAAAAAGAAAGGGATGCGATCCTTCATTTTGGAAAAGTAGAAAGTGGTATTTTTAGTAGAGAAGATTTTGTTGAGGCAGAGATTAATATAGAACGTAGGAAACTTGCTTCGCATAACCATACTTGTACTCATATACTACACGCTGTTCTTAGAGAGAAATTTGGAGAAACGGTTAGCCAAAAGGGTTCTTATGTTTCTGATGAAATATTAAGATTTGATTTCTGTTCAAATGCTTTATCTGATGAGGAAATAGCTGATATTGAGAGAAAAGTAAATAAAATAATAATGGAAAATCATAAGGTAACTGTTCAAGAAATGAAGCTCGAGGATGCAATTAAGTCGGGTGCAATAGCTTTGTTTTCAGATAAGTATAAATCGGTAGTAAGAGTAGTAAATATTGATAATGTTTCCTCAGAATTGTGTGGTGGAACTCATGTGAAAATGACAGGAGAAATTGGGACTTTTGCAATAGTAAAACAAGAATCTATTGCAAGTTCCGTTAGAAGAATTGAAGCATTTACGGGAATTAAAGCCTTGCAGTATTTTCAACAAAAGCGTGACGATCTTGATAAAATAGATAAAATCTTGGATGCAAGTGGTTCTCCTGTAAAGAAATCTGTCTTAATTATAAAAGAAATAGATGAAATTAAAAAGTATCTTAAGGAAACGACTATGAATTTTTTGAAGTTAAAGGCTAATACTCTAGAACCAGAAGAAGTTGGAAAATTTTATTTAATTGTTGAAAATTTAAATGTTCGTACAAATGAAGACCTGCTCTTTTTCATAGATGTTGCCAGAAATCGCTTTGATAATTTAATTTTATTTGTTTATTATACGAATAATCGAAGTGCTAATTTTGTGCTTTCAGTTTCTGATAGACTGTCACAAACTATTGGTGCAAACGAGCTAGCAAAAATTATTACGAAAGTTACTGGAGGTGGGGCAGGAGGAAAGAATAGGGTTGCACAAGGTGGAATAAAAGATCTAGGTAAGCTAGATTCTGCTATTAAAGCTTTAAAAGATTTTTTAAGGTTGCTATAAAAAATAAACCCCCGAAGCTATATGTTCGGGGGTAGAAAGATCTATTTTCTTATTCTACAACATAAACAGGACAGCAAGATGCCTTTACTACTCTTTCTGGTACTCCTCCAAACAAGAGTCTTTTTATACCCTTAAGCCCTCTGTTTCCAATAACAATTCGCACTGGTTTTATCTTTTTTGCAACTTCGCATATTATTTCGCTTCTTTCGCCAAATCTTACAAGTCCAACTGCCTCAACGCCTTCCGATCTAAGATAGTCTTTCGCTTTAGCTATCTCACTTTCTGCTTTTTTAAATAACTCTTCTTCAGCGCTAGGGTTATATACACCTAGGAAACCAGAGCGCTCAACTATGTTCAGAAGGTAAACAACAGCATTATTCGATCTTGCGATTCTTGTAGCCTCTTTTAAAACAGATTTATCTATCTGAAAATTCTTAAAGGCTACCAAAACAGACCTCCGATCCATGTCAAACGCCTCCTAAAAATATTTGTTAAGTTTATTATATCATTTTAAATAATTTGTAAATACCCCTTGTTTATTAGAATTTCTTTTAGGTTCAGAAAACAAAGTTATTTATAGATAAAATTAGTGAAATTTGAAAAATTTTTAGTAGTTGACTGATCGGTCAGCATTTACTAAAATAATACTCTATTAATATAATTTTGGATTCTTCAGGAGGAATTATGTCAGAACAATTGAAAGAAGAAAATAAAACTAAGTTTAGATTTTCAAGACCTCAGATAAAAAAGCCTAGTAAAAAGATATTTCTTATATTTATCTTAATTATTCTGGTAGTTGCTTCTCCTTTTGTGTATCAAAAAGTAGTATATTCTCTTACTCATCAAAGCACAGACGACGCTTATGTTGAAGGTACGTATATTTATATTTCACCTCAAATATCTGGCAAGATAGTAGCAGTTAATGTAGAAAGATATCAAGAGGTTAAAAAGGGTCAAGTTCTTGCTGAAATCGATACTGCGGACTATACAAATGCGCTTAACCTTAATGAGGCTACATTAAAAAAGGCTGAGGCTACTATTAATGAAATCGAGAGTTCTGAAAAACAAGCAGAAGCTGCTTTACAGCAAGCAAGGGATAACTACTCGTCTGCTAAGGCTGAGGCAGAACTTGCACAAAAGGAAAAGACGAGGTATGAAGATTTATACAAACAAGACGCTGTTTCTGCTGATGTTTATGATACCTATGTTACCAAGGAAAAGACTGCAATAGCTGCAATGAAAGCTGCTGAGAAGGCTGTTAATCAAGCTAAAGCTGCTCTAGATACTATAAGAGCAAAAAAGGTTACAACGCTATATGCTATTAAAGAAGCTAAGGCAAACCTTGATCAAGCACTTATAAATGTTAGGAGAACAAAAATTTATGCTCCGGAAGACGGTTACATTGCGAAAAAATTTGCAGAAGTAGGGAACTATGCTGTCCCAGGCCAAACACTGTTTATTTTAGTAAAGAAAAATGATTTGTGGGTTACTGCAAACTTTAAGGAGACTCAGCTTGATAAAATGAGAGTAGGTCAGAAGGTTGATATATACGTGGATGCGTATCCAGGTATTAAGTTTGAAGGTCATGTTGAAAGCTTTCAACCGGGTACAGGAGCAGTTTTTAGTCTTTTACCACCCGAAAACGCTACAGGCAATTTTGTAAAGGTGGTCCAAAGAGTGCCTGTGAGAATAGCAATAGACAGTCCTTACGATCCAAAGCATCCTCTTTATCCAGGGCTTTCTGTAAATCCTTACGTAGATACGGGATTTTGAATATTCTAAGTCAAGTTAGATTAAATGATAGACAAGTAATTTTTTGTCTATTCATTTTTCATCTTCTATTATTCGAAAAATTTTAATTTTCTAACTACTTAAACGTTTAAATTTTAAGGATGTGAAAGGATAATTAATAATGTCTAAGGAAACAGCCCCAAAAAATAAGTGGATGATAACTATTACTATAATGTTAGGCACCCTAGTAGCAGCTCTTGATACTAGCATAGTAAACGTCGCACTTCCTAACATGAGAGGGTCTCTTGGCGCGTCGGTTTCTGAAATTACGTGGGTGTCAACTGCGTATATGCTGTCAAACGTTGTTATAATGCCAACTATAGGATTTTTGAGCGACCTGTTTGGCAAAGTAAGGTTTTTTACTTTTAGTGTGGTTATTTTTGGAATTGGATCCTTTTTGTGTGGACTTGCATGGAATTTAGAGTCTATGATAATTTTTAGAATTATTCAGGGGATTGGTGGTGGTGCTCTAATTCCTATGTCACAAGCAATCCTCAGGGAGACTTTTCCGCCAGAAGAGCAAGGTAAGGCTATGGGTGTTTTTGGAATGGGAGTTGTGCTAGGTCCTGGCATCGGGCCAACTCTTGGTGGTTATATAACTGATAATTACAGTTGGAATTGGATTTTTTATATAAATATGCCGTTTATAATATTGAACCTTATAATGATATCTCTCTTTTTAAAGGAATCGCCTGACCGTAAAAGACATGTCGGTAAAATTGACTATATTGGTCTTATGTTGATGACAGTAGGCCTTTCTACTTTACAGATAATGCTTGAAAAAGGACAAGAAAACTCGTGGTTTGAGTCTGACTTTATAGTAAAGCTTGCTATTATTAGTGCTATTTCTTTGATAGCTTTTGTAATATGGGAATTGAAGACTGATCAGCCTGTCGTTGAGTTAAGGGTTTTAAAGGATATATCTTTTACGAGCGCTACTCTACTTGGAGGTATTTTTGGGATGGGATTGTTCGGAAGTCTATTTTTACTGCCAATGTTATTCGAAAATGTTCTGGGATATTCAGTAATGGAATCTGGTTTGGCTTTGATGCCGAGAAGTCTAACTATGGCTTTTGCGATGCCCATTGCTGGAAGGATATATAATTTTATAGGTCCCAAGAAGATGATCTTTATTGCTACAGTTCTGGCTGCAATAAGTTTTTATCCTCTTACAACGATGAATCTAAATACAAATGCTTGGGATATATTAATTCCTCAAGTAATTCAAGGGGTTGCCTTTGCCTTTATTTTTGTATCTTTGAGCACTGCAGCGCTAATGACTGTTGAGAAAAGGTTTATGTTTGGTGCATCTGGTCTCTTTAATCTTATAAGGACTGTATGTGGTAGTATTGGAATAGCGGTTTTTGCTACTATGCTTGAAAACTCCACTACGATAAACAGGGCATATATGGTAGAGCATATTGTTACAAACAATCCGTTTTATACTCAGAGCTCGTTAATTAGCCCTGCTACCACTTCTCCAACGTTAAGTACTTGGTTTGCTGATCTAAGCGGGGCATTAATGATGAATGGCGGTTCTACTCCTGCAGACTTGCCAAATAAGACCTTTGCACTTCTAAGCAATTACATTGATCTGCATGCCGCTATAATGGCTTTCAATTCAACATTTTTTGGGATATTTTTTCTATTTATTATTGCTACCTTGTTTAGTCTTCTTATTAGGGATACACGACCTCATAAGCTAAAGGATAAGAAGGACTCAAGTGTTAAGGAAAGTGTTATAGAGCTTTAATGAAAAAGGGACATTCAGAACACTTTGGCCTTTTTTTACAAAATTCTTTTCCAAGTTTTACAATTAAAGCGTGGTATTCTTTGAAAAGTTTAATATCATTAGGTAGGTTTTTCATAAAAAGAGTTTGTGACTGATGGTATCTGTTCTTTTTGTTACCAAAAAATTTTATATTTAACCTTTCAAGCCACCTTAAAGTATATGTATCGATTACGAATGTTGGATATTCGAGTGCATAGAGAAGAATAGAATCGGCAGTTTCATAGCCAATCCCCTTTATTCCCAATAGTAAATTCCTTGCTTCGTTTAGGCTTAATTTTTTCATTTCTTCTATGCTGTGAAAATTTTTGTGTATCTCTAGTAAAAGATTTTTTAATCTTTTGGCTTTTAAATTGTAGTAACCTGAAGGTTTAATAAGCCTTGCAAGCTCAACTTGATCTATTTCAATTAGCGCTATAAGGTTTATGAGATTATTTTGTTTAAGATTAAATATAGCCTTTTCAACGTTTTGCCATGAAGTGTTCTGGGTAAGAACTGCCCCAATTACAACTTCCAAAGGACTATCTGCTGGCCACCAACCTTGAGGGCCAAAAAAATTATATAAAATTTTATAATTCTCTAAGAGATCGATTCTTTTGTTAATCAAACCTTGTACTTTAGTAAACTCTCAATATACCTCGCTATGACGTCAACTTCAATATTTACAAGCGAGCCTACCTGCTTATCAGCGAGAGAGGTCTCCTTTATGGTTAATGGTATAAGCGCCACATCAAAAAAATTTTCTTTCAAATCAGCTATGGTCAAGCTTATTCCATTTATGGCTATAGAACCTTTGTGCGCTATATACTTCTTTAACTTTGGAGGATATTCTACTGTGAGTATGGTATTTAACTTTTCATTCTTAAGGGAAGTTATTTTTCCTACAGCATCAACATGACCAAGCACAATATGTCCTCCGAATCTTGAGTCATGTTTCATTGCTCTTTCGAGATTTACCCTCATTCCACTTTTAAAATGCTTGAAGGTAGTAACAGAAACAGTTTCTTTTGAAATATCTGCTTCAAAAATCTTCCCAATTATTTTTGTTATTGTTAGACAAACTCCGTCAACTGATATAGAATCTGAAACCTTTAAATCGTCGAATTGTTTATTGAATGCGATTTTTATTTTATAGCCTTGTCCTTCTGGGAAAAAGGAGATTACTTTGCCTACATCTTCAATAATGCCTGTAAACATTTTGCACTATTTACTCTTTTACTGATTGGTACTCTTTTTTTAAATTGTTTGCGAGAAGACACTCATTGCATCCAATCACAAAGGCCTTTAGCGGTTCTCCCCCTTCAATTATGAGCTGATAACTTGAACCTGATGGTAAAAGAATTGACATATCTTTTTTAACATGATAATCAATTTCGTTTATTTTTACTTTTAAACTACCATTCAAAACAACAATTATTTCATCGCCTACTTCTGTGTCAATTATAATTTCTTCGCCTGGTACGCCCTCGTACAGATGTAAAGATAAAAAGTGGTTTCCATCAGTGTTTGGAGAAAACACTATCTTTTTGTTTATACCGTTTTTTCTTTCAAAAGCAAGTTTGTTTAAATTTTTTAGTCTTGGCAACATTCATTTTACCTTTACTTTATAGAATAATTTGGTACCATGCACAAAAAGGTGCAAACTTTTGTGCCAGTATTTTTAACTGTGTGGAATTCACCGGGTTTTATAAAAATAAATGAGCCTTCGTGCACCTTTGTTTCTAAGCCATCTGAGACAACTGTTGCCTCTCCTTCTAGAACAAACATTTCATGTTCAAAGTTGTGTGAATGGGCAGGACTCTGACCGCCTGGTTCAATAGTAATCAATCTCATGGCAAAATTTGGTGCGCCATCTTCTGGCGTTATAAGCCATCTTATGCTTGCACCTTTTGCACCATCTACGTCCATTTTCTTATTTTCTACTTCACTAAAATTTCCAATTTTAGCCACTATACCCTCCAGAATATTTTATTTTAAGATATTATCCTTAAAGAAAGGCAAAATATACATTAAAAAATTACTTTGTTCTAAATTTGTTCTTGAAGAAGCTCCAACTATTTGATCTAAGATGCTTTTATTGTTTAACTTTTCTAATGTAATCGTTTTTGCACCTAATAGGCTTTTCATATAATCTATAGTATCGTTTAACGTGCCAAGTTCGTCAATCAAACCGAGTGATTTTGCCTTTGCTCCAGAAAAAACTCTTCCATCTGCAATAGTTTTTAGTTTATCGAGTGGAATATTTCGCCTTGTTGAAACATCGTATAGAAATTGGCCATATGAATCTCCGATGAGTCCCATTAGGTATTCCTTATCTTTAGGAGTAAGTGATCTGAATATAGAGCCTGTATCTTTGTATTCTCCTGTTTTTAAGGTTTCCTCTTTTATGCCAATGTTTTTCATAAGTTCGTGAATATCAAATATATTGGCAATTACTCCTATGCTTCCAGTAAGAGTAGAAGGCAAAGCAAAAATTTTGTCTGCAGCTATAGATACATAGTAACCACCTGACGCGGCTACATCTCCCATGGAAACAATAATGGGTTTTCCTGTGCTTTCTTTGTAGTTCATCAAGGTTTCAAAAATTTCTTGGCTAGCGCCTACTGAGCCGCCTGGACTATTTACTCTTAATAGTATACCTCTGATGTATGGGTCAGATTTCGCCTTTCTTATCGCTGATGATACGGACTCGCTTGTTTGATCGTTTATTACTCCGTTAATTTCAATATAACCAACTCTTACGCCAGATGGTTTAAACTTTGCTGATATATAGCCCAACGAGAAGGTTACAATCAAAACGAAAAGAAAAATAAAAGCTAGACTAAGCCTTTTAAACATTTTTTGCTCCCTTCAAATTAGTACTCTCCTCTTCTACTTTCCTTTTCTAACGTCCTCTTTTTAATGCTTTCACGCTTGTCGTATAATTTTTTACCCCTTGCAAGTCCAACTTGAATTTTTGCTTTTCCTCTGTGCCAATATAATTTCAGGGGAATTAACGTCAAACCCTTTCGTTTTACAGTATTATATAATCTCAGTATTTCTCCTTTATGGACAAGAAGCCTTCTTTTTCTTTTCGGATCAGGATTAAATATATTACCCTGCTCATAAGGAGATATGTGAAAATCATATATCCAAAGTTCACCATCTTCAACTTGGCAATATGAACCAGAAAAGGAGGCTTTGCCAAGACGTAAGGACTTTACTTCTGTTCCTACAAGTTCTATTCCTGCTTCAAAGGTCTCTAATATTTCATATTCATAACGTGCTTTTCTATTTTCTATTGTAGGGGAATAGTTACTCATCTTACAACCGATAAAGTAGCCTGACCCATAGCATATAATATTTTTCTATCTATACTTTCTATTTGAGATTGTACGTATATTAAACGACCCTTATTTTCAGTTACTTTTGCAGATACTAGTACATATGTATTTATAGGAATCGGTTTTTTAAATTTTACTATTAATTGAGCTGTTACAACATTATGTCCTAGCTTCACTGCGGCCCATGTGCTTAATTCGTCCAAAAGGGTTGTTATTATGCCTCCATGCGCAATGTTATTCCAACCCTGATGATTTTTTTGAAAGTGAAAGGTTGTGTATACTCCCTCTTCGTTTTGATATATCTCAAGATGTAACCCTAACGGGTTGGCTCTTCCACATGCAAAACACCAATCATCAGCTATTAACATAATTCATTTAGATTAACCTTTCTCCGATATGTAAAATTAAGATTAAACAAAATAACCTTTGTGCACCCCAGCTTCGACAATAGAGATACAACCGCTTTCTGTAAGTACAACTCCTGCAAGGGGTACTTACGGCACCCGGTCTGACCGCTTACCGTTGCTACCTTCCGGTCCTGGCGGGGTTCACGGTAGCACCGTCGCGTAAGGCCTTGCTATCAACATTGCACTTTACAGTGCTGCGTTACATCTCTAAGCCTCGGCTGGGGAATTAGGCCCTGCTATGGCGGATTGCAGGTACAGGGCACCGCCAGCTCCCCGCTTAGCACATTAATATTCTAACATGAAGTGAAGGGAAATATATTATGTTTTAAATATTAATTAAAATATAAGACATATGCTTGATATCTTTTTGTGGATATCTTTCACCCTCTTTGAGCGTGTATAAAAATTAATTTAAAACTAATATATAAGTAGTAAAATTAAAAAATTAAAAGAGTTTGTTAATTTGTACTTTAAGGAGGGAGAAATAGGATGGATTTAATTAGCAAAGCTTTATTAATGGGGCTTGGTGTTGTTGATATTACGAGAGAAAAGGCTGAAAGGCTAATTGATGATTTGGTTAAAAGAGGAGAAGTTGCAAGTGAAGAGAGGTATTAGATACAAGTAATTAATCTCATAGACAAATATTGACACAAATAGCCAAAAATGTATAATATAAAAATATGAAACTATCAACCTGGGCAAAGAAAATGGGGATAAGTTATCGT
>NZ_JBRCUV010000025.1:0-23177 GCF_053498235.1 Thermodesulfobium sp. | reverse complement strand
ATTTAAAAGCAGGATCTTTGTATTACTATATGCGGGTGAGAGGAACATTGCCATATTGTTGTTGAATATAGTATACAATATTGTTAATTTTAGGAAATTTTACTTGAGGAGAAGATATGAGTTTTTGGGGTCATTTTTTATTGTTTAATAAAAAAATATCTAATATTTCTCTTTTGTAACATGAAAATATTATTCGTTGCTCACGAAAAGGAAGCAGGAGGAGTTGCTAGTCATGTTCTTAGGCTTTCAAGTGAGCTTGTGCAAATTGGACATAAAGTAAAAATTGCTTGGCATACACCTACAGAACATGATGATGTGAGTCTGCCATTACACAGTAAAGATCCTGTGTCACTCTTTCTTTCTTCATTTGGCTTATTAAAACTCCTTAAAGATTTTTCTCCAGACATCGTTCACGTACATTCAAGAATGCCATTTTTGGCAGTTCTGCCATGGGTTAAGGCTTTCAAAATTCCGGTGGTGTATACCGCACACGGTAACTATAGTCCTCATAGGCTTTCAAAATTAATTTCTTTTGCTGATGTAGTTATAGCGCTTTGTTCAGCACATCAGATCTACGTGACTAAAGAACTTGAAGTTGATGTAAGAAAAATAAGAATAGTTGGAAACGGTGTAGATACAGAAAGATTTAAGCCAAGATCTATAGAGAAAAAGGGTAACGAAATAGTTATTGGACTGGTGGGGAGATTAGTTAGCGCTAAGGGTTTTTCCTTTTTTCTTAAAGTCTTTAGTTATCTGCCTATTCAGACCAAACTTATAATAGTAGGAGATGGGGAGCTAAGGGAGGTATTAGAAGAGGACGCAAAAAATCTAAACATATCTTCTAGGGTTATTTTTATGGGAAAAAGAGATGATATGGAAAATATCTATCCAAACTTTGATATCTTCTGTTTGCCATCTATTAAGGAAGTCTATCCGTTGGTTCTTCTGGAAGCAATGAGTTCAGGGCTTGCGTGTGTAGCTTCTGACGTAGGGTGCATTTCTGAAATAGGAAAGAATTCGATTATTGTTTTACCAAAATCTGATTTAAATCTATGGGTAAAATCTCTTTTAAGGCTTATAGAGGATGAAGAAGGCAGGAAAAGTTTGGCAAAAAGGGCGAGGGAGAGAAGCAAGGAGTTTAGTTGGAGAAAAGTGGCGAGTAAAGTTGAAGAAATTTATCTAGAAGTAATGAAGAATGGGAAGCGAGCATAGACCTTTAACTGAGCCTTCTGAAATAAAACCTGAAATTTTGTTTGTTAGATTTAGTTCATTTGGAGACATAATATTGGCTTCAGGAGTAGTTGCACTTTTAAAGAATATCTATCCAAATTCGAACATTACCTGGGTAATGGGCAAAGAATTTGTTCCTGTTTTTGAAGGGAGAACACTTGCAGACAGAATTGTTGGTATAGATAGAGCTGGTTTTAAAGGTTATATTTCAATGTTAAATCTTGCTAATCAATTTAGAAATAAGATTTTTGATATTGTTGTTGATATTCAGGATAATAGAAGATCGGCATTTCTTTTGAAAATGCTCAAATATAAAGTGAGAACAAAATCTATGCCATCGCTTGAAGAAAGAAGAGATGATCACGCATACTTTCATTTTTCTAGAATTTTGAAATCTATAGGAATTAACAAAATACCAGATAAACCACACTTGTTGCTTAATGATCAGGATAAAAAGATACTAGAAGAAAACTTACATTCTTTAGGTTATAAAGGCGAACCGCTTGTTGTATTTGCTACATCTGCGAGCCAACCTTTGAAGAGGTGGAGTGTTGAACACTTCAAAACATTAGCAAAAATTATCACATCTAAAAATAATGTTGCTATAGCGTTAGTTGGCGCAAAAGGTGAAGAGAGATTTGGATTTGAAGGTGAAAGAATATATAATCTTATAGGGAAACTTCCGTATTTTTCTTCAATTCTCTTAATAAAAAAGGCAATACTTCTTGTAACAAACGATTCTTCTCCTCTGCACATGGCTTTTAGCGTTGATACACCTGCAGTAGTGCTTTATGGACCTACTAGACCAAACTGGTCACTTCCCCAGGGACCGTATTTTGCAATTCAAAGTCCGATGGATTGTAGTCCCTGTATGAAGAAAAGATGTTCAAAAGGTATAAGTTGTTTAGATGAAATACAGCCGCAAAATGTGTATAATGTAATATTAAAAAACAAGGAGAGAATAGGATTTGAGTTTTCAGTTTGAAAGTGCAGGAGAATCTCACGGTAAGGGTTTGGTAGTTTTTATAAAAGGCATACCAGCAGGATTATCGATAGATTTAGATAGAATAAACAGCAGACTAAAAGAGCGTATGGCAGGATATGGCAGAGGCGGGAGAATGAATATTGAAAGCGATTGCGTTGAGGTTTTATCAGGTTTAAGAGGGTCTAAGACTCTTGGTTCGCCCCTGGTTTTTTGGATTAAAAATAAGGACTACGAAAATTGGTCTGATTCTATGGATCCAATTTTGGGTCATGGCAAGGAAGTTTTGAGCGCAAGACCTGGCCATGCCGATTTTATTGGAACTTTAAAATACAATTTTGATGATATAAGAAATGTTTTGGAAAGGGCTTCTGCGAGAGAAACTGCTTCAAGGGTGGCAGCTGGTGCTGTTGCAGAAATACTTCTTGAGAGCTTTGGGGTTAAAGTTGGCTCCTTTGTAATTAGCATCGGAGAACACACCTTTCCCCTTCCAGAAGATCTCTTATCCGGGTACGAGAAATCTCGCAGATCTATATTTTTTATACCCTATCCTGATGAAGATGAAAGGATAAAATCATATGTAGATAGAATCAAACAAAAAAAGGATACCTTAGGGGGAAGTGTATTAGCTTTTGCATTGAATGTTGTGCCAGGGATAGGAAGTTATACCTCATATAATGAAAGACTATCTGCAATAATATCCTTTCACATATCCTCAATTCCTGCTACAAAGGCTGTAGAAATAGGTTTAGGTGCTAAGTCTTCAACCATGTTGGGTTCTGAATTTCATGATGAATTTATATCTGAACAAAAACCGTCTTCAAAGAATCTGTATGGGGGGATAAATCAATATTTGCCTAAAGGAGTTTTTAGAAGGTCAAATTTCGCTGGGGGCATTGAAGGCGGCATGTCTAATGGGGAACCGATAATAGTAAAGTCGTTTATGAAGCCTATACCTTCTACTGCAAAACCGCTAAACGGTTTGAATATAAGATCAATGAAGATTGAAGAGGCATCATATCAAAGATCTGATGTATTAGCTATTGCTGCTTATTCTGTAATTGTTTCGATGCAACTTTCTATAGCCCTTGCGGGCTGTTATCTTAAGAAATTTGGTTCTGATAATATGAATGAAACTTTAGATAATTTTTCTAGATATAAAGAATATCTCTTTAAGAGGCTCTCAACTTGAAAAGGAATATAGTTTTGTCTGGCTTTATGGGCACGGGAAAGTCCACTGTAGGCAGAGCTCTTGCCGATAGGCTTGGTTGGGGTTTTATTGATACAGATGAACAAATAGAGAAGTTGTCTGGAATGAAGATAACAAAAATATTTTCTGAATTTGGAGAAGACGTCTTTAGGAGATTTGAAACTTTAATTGTCTACAACGTTTCTAGACTGTCCAATTATGTTATATCTGTGGGGGGAGGGACTCTGGTAAATCCTGTTAATAGGGAAGTCTTAAGTAGAAATTCACTTATAATTACATTTATGGCACAGCCTGAAGTAATTTATTCAAGGGTTTGTTCTAATAAAGATAGACCTCTTTTAAATCTAGGCAGTGAAGACCTCATATTAGAGCGAATAAAGGAGTTGCTTGAAAAGAGAATGAAATACTATTCTATGTCTGATTTTATTTTAGACACATCATTTAAAGAAATATTTGAGCTTGTAGATGAGATAATAGATCAAATTTACAACATTGTTTTTTGAAAATTTTAGGTATATAAAAATTGGGTGATGATATTATGGTAAAAACTTTAAATTTTGAATCTGGTAATGTAAGTGTATACTTTGATTCTATTGATAAAACTTTAGATGAGATTACAAAGGAGAGGTATTCAAAGATCGTAGCTGTTACACACGATGTGTTATTGGATATCTACAACTTAAAGAGTATTTTTGAGAGTAAAAATATTAATATAATTACCTTGCCTGAAGGTGAAAAGACAAAGTCCTTAGCAAAATTTATAGAACTTTCAAAAACCTTTTTTGAGCACTCTTTAGATAGATATTCCCACGTTATTGTTGTGGGCGGAGGAGTCTTAGGTGATCTTTGTGGTTTTTTGTGCTCAGTATATATGAGGGGCATATCATTTTCTCTGGTGCCAACTACACTTTTATCAATGGTAGATAGTTCAATTGGTGGGAAAAACGGGATTGATTTAGATTTTGGAAAGAATCTTTTGGGAACGTTTTATCACCCAAAAAATATTATTGTAGACTTGAATTTTCTTAAATCCTTACCGAAAAGGGAGATTTCATCAGGTATGGCTGAAATTATTAAATATGCAATACTTGAGAATTCCCTTATACTTGAAGAAATCAGGAAAGGGGAACCTGATATGGAAAGGTTGGTTGAGCTTTCAATCGACACAAAATCCAAGTACGTAAAGGAGGATGAAAGAGAAACCACTGGAAAAAGGGCGCTATTAAACTTAGGACATACTCTTGGTCATGCAATAGAGGCAAGTACGGGATTTTCGAGATTTACTCATGGAGAGGCAGTGTCAATTGGAACTTGCTTCGCCTCATTTTTCTCGTATTATCTAGGTCATGCTAATATAAAATTTTATGAAGAAGTTAAGTCTTTATTTCATAAATATAATCTTCCCATCTCATATCCAAGTGATTTGGACGTTGAATCAATTAAGCAATATATTTTGAAAGATAAGAAAAATATCTCATCCCAGATAAGATTTGTTATTCCAAAAGATTTCTCTCAAGTAGCTGTTTATCCAACTGATTTTTCAACAATAAAGGATTGCCTCTTAAATTGGATCGAATATGAAAAGAATTAGTGGTCTAATAGGCAAAGATATTTCATATTCACTGTCCCCTGCGATGCACAATAAGGCCTTGGAAAAATTAGGAATTGATGCTGTATATTTGTTGTTTGATTTGGAAAGAGAAAACTTATCCGACTTTTTAAGAGTGATGATTGACGTGGGGGCATTAGGATTCAACGTAACTATTCCTTATAAAGAAGCCGTTATGGAGTTGGTTGATCGCATTGATCCTGATTCACAGGGTGTTGGAGCGTTGAACACAATTGTGTTACGTGATGACAAGTGGTTTGGCTATAATACCGATATATATGGGATAAAGAGATCTTTTGAGAATATCAATTATGATCTAAGTGGTAAGGTAGTAGGAATCTTTGGAACAGGAGGGGCAGCAAAGGCGGCAATATATCTCTTTCTTAAGGAAGGCGCGCGAGTTTGGGTTATGGGAAGAAATTCTGATAAAATGAAAAGTCTGTCAAGGTTATACGATATTGAAACTATACCTTGGAGCGAAGATCTGCCTTACTTTGATGTACTGGTTAATGCTACTCCTTTGGGGAAGAACTCTACTGGTATGCCTCCTTTTCCAAAAAACTGTAATATAGAGGATAAAGTCTTTTTTGATATGGTTTATGTGCCTGTTTACACGCCCTTTTTGATGGAAGCAAAAAAGTTGGGTGCCTCAGTTATATCGGGGATTGACATGCTGCTTTATCAAGGTGTCAAAGCCTTTGAATTGATTTTTAAAAATAAACCCCCAATAAAAGATATGAGGGATGAACTGTTTAAGTTAGTTGCCTCTTCGTAAGTTGATAAATTTCATTGCCCTTTGGAGGTATAAAATTGGATGAAGATGTAAAGGAAGACGATCAAGGGGTTAGAGCTGTACAAAATAACTGGTTAGAAGGGAAAAAAGCAAAATTTATCCCAAATGTAGGAGAATTTTTTGCTATCTTCAGGGTTAATAGTTTGTGGTTTAACGCCTTTGAGGCATCTTTATTCTTGTTTTTTATTGTAATTTCGGTTTTTTTTGATTCCTTTTTTGATTCTTTTACTTTTAGAATTTCAGTCTTTAAATGGCTGATTATGTTTTATATAATTTATTCTATAATTTTCTCAATAATTTTAAGAGAAAGTCCGATTTATAAAATTTTAATGTTGGTTGTATTATCGCTAGCTTTGAATATAGGACTTTTTTATCTTTCATTTTTACTTGGAGTATTCCCTTATAGGGGATTTGATCTTGAATTTGGTCCGTTTATGTTTTTTGCCTCGATCTTATTGCCGATTGGCATAAAACTTGTAGATAACTTTTGCGTTCAAAAAGAGGTTGTAAGCTCTAAAGTTGAAGATCTTCCTGATAAAAAGGACTTTGATGAGAGTAGCCTAGATAAGTCAATAGGTAATCTTAATCATGATATACCTAAAATTTCTGAGGTTAAAGATTTTGAAGATATTCAATTGCCCTTGAACGTTTCAGGTTTTTCTTATTATGCAGATAAACTTGTAGGTTCGTGTGGGTATATTTTGGTTGACAAAGATGGTATTATTTTGTCTGAAAAAAATTTTTTTGAGAATAGTCAGGTAAAGGCATTAATTTTGGACTCTATGTCAAAAATGGTAGGGGACTCTATTTTGCGGCTTGAGTTTGGAAAATTGGAAAGCATGCTTTTATTTAATGACCAAATAGGTGTAATGGTCTTTTTATTGAAAAATGGGGCGAAATTTTTCGTATTCTTTGATTCAAGACTTGATAAGAAAGTCAAATTTGAACTTTTTTTGGAATCCTCTAACCTTGCTTCAAGGTTGATCTTTGACATAATATAAGTGTTTTTCAAGGAGGCAAAATGCTGTTTGAAATTATTAGTTTTGTAGGAAAGAGCAATTCTGGCAAGACTACCTTTCTTGAGAAATTGGTTTTGGAACTCTCAAAGAGGGGTTATAAGGTTGGGGTTTTAAAGCATGACGTACATGGTTTCGAGATGGACAAAGAGGGCAAGGATACCTGGAGAATGGCAAAGGCTGGTGCGTGGTCGGTTGGGATCTCGCATTCTGAAAAGATGGCTATTATTCAAAGAGTTACAAAAGAGCTCTCTTTAGAGGAGGTTGCAAAATTTTTTGAAGGGGTAGATATACTCTTTACTGAGGGTTATAAGAGAGAGGGCAAAAAGAAAATTGAGGTAAGGAGGAAAGGAATAGAGCCTTTATGCAAGCCTGACGAAATTGTAGCTCTCGTAACAGATGACTTTAATTCTGGCGAACCTATTCCTCAATTTCCAATTGATGACCCTGTTCCGATTGCTGATTTTATAGAAGAAAAATTTATTAAATTTAGGCATGTTGAGTGTGCTCTTTGGGTGAATGGCAAAGAGGTAGAGTTGGGTGCGTTTGTTGAGAAAGTTATTAAAGAGGTTAACCTTGCTTTGATAGGTACTTTACACGATGTGGATGAAAATCCTAGATCTATTGATTTGAAAATTAGGCTTTGAAATCAAATAAGCTAGATAATGATGGATTATAATTTTTTATATAGGGAAGCTATAAAACTTGAACTTATGCCTGTATCTGAAGCTAAGCAGTTTCAGAATGATTTGAGAAATAAGTTGGTTTTTTGTAATTTTAATGTCTCAGACGATCTAAAGATTCTTGGTTTGGACGTTTCGTATAAAAATAATTTTGCAAAAGCGAGCGCTGTGGTTTACGACTTGAAGAGTAAATCAGTTCTTCAGACAGGGGTTTCAAGATGTGCTGTAAGATTTCCATACATCCCTGGCTTGCTTGCATTTAGGGAATTAAAGCCGTTAATTGCGGCTATGAGGGGAATTACACTAGATTTTGATGTGATAATGGTTGACGGTCAGGGCATAGCTCATCCAAGAAGAGCAGGGCTTGCATGCCATATCGGTTATATTTTGAAAAAACCAACATTTGGCTGTGCAAAATCGAGGCTTTTTGGAGAAGAGATAGGTGAACTTGGGCCCAAAAAAGGCAGTTTTATCCCTCTTGTTGATGGTTGTGAAACCATCGGAGTAGTTTTGAGGACTAAGGACAAAACATCTCCGGTATACGTTTCTGTAGGTAATATGATTGATTTGAACAGCGCAATAGAGATAACTTTAAGATGTTCGGTATCAAGAATACCTGAACCCTTAAAGATTGCAGATACTCACTCTAAAATAGCGGTTGAGGTTTAATTTTAATGTTTGTAAAAATTAAAGTGCCAAGGTCTTTATGGTACGATTCATCGTTTAGTTCACTTATAACATTTTTTGACGCCTCTAAAAGGGCGTCCCTGTTTTTGATAGTATATTCAACCTTATCCCACAATTTTTCATAAGGAAATAGCACTTCTGGAAATACGTTTTTTCCCAGTAATATATTTGGTAGTAAAAAGCATATTCTTTTATCGTTGTATTTGGGTGGAATGAAAACCTGATTAGGTCTTTCAAGTTTTTTCTTGTAAAAGAAGAAATCCCACGGATGTATTCTGTATACGCCTACAAAGGGTATATTTTCTTTTATGATCCTGAGAATCATTGTTCCTGAGGTTACAATTGCTGCATCAACGCTTTTTGTTGTTTTTTCTTCTACACTTATCTTTTTTGAAATCAAAATTTTAAATATATTTTTCTCTAAGGGCCCAAAGGGATAAATGTTAAAAGTAAAGTTGTTTCGCTTGTTCATACATTCATCTAAGACAAAGGGCAAAATCCAATCTACTTCTTGGGATCTACTTCCTGGAAATATTCCAATATTGATTTTTCCCGTTCCAAAGGAAAGTGATCTGGCCGGAAAAATCTTGCTTTCATCGTCTAATATAGGATTTCTTATCAAAAAAGTCTTTTTTCCTGTTCTTTTATACGCCTCAAGGTAAAACTTATAAGGTACAAGAAATAGGTCAAAAGGTTGAGCAAGATTGTTTATTTCATCCTGAGTTTTGCCCCACGGACCAGGTGGAAAAAAGTATATGAATGGCGCCTTTATTCCGATAGATCTTAATTTTTTGGCAAGTCTGACGTTCGTTCCTCCAAAGTCTACAAATATAATAATGTCAGGGTTTATGTCTTTTATTCTCTCGCTAACTGATCTGATGTAGTTTGCAATTGGTAAAGCCTTTTGGATAGATTTTACCATTCCTATAGCGTTCAGATTGCTCGTATCATAAATTAATTCGCAATTGAATTTTTTCGCGAGAAAATCTGAAGAAGCAGCGTATAGCTTAAAGATCTGAACTTTTTCGATTGATTTTAATAAACTAACGGATATCTCTTCTGCTGAGCGTTCAGCTGTAAATATTGCTACCTTTAGCAATTACCACATACCGCTGTCTAAATCTAGTGGCTTTTCAACAAGCAAATAGTCTGCTCGCTTTATTGTGTCCTGATCTACATCGGTTGCGTAAGTGGATTCTATCCTATATTCATTCATCAAACCTGAAGAATCAACCTTGATTCTTATGATAGCTGAGAGCTTTGGTGGTATATCAACGTAATAGAAGTCTCCTTCTTTTGGAAGAGGCTGATTGTTTGTTGTTGTAACACTTGCTTTTATTCCTAGCGGGTAATCGAGATATATGTATACTCTGATCTGATTTAAGGTGAGATTTTGAATTGTGTGGAAGAAAAGCGATTGCGTAAACGGATAGGTACTGTAAGGTAATACATAAGAACTAGGCGGGTCGCCCTGGCTTACACTTATTGATGCTGCCATAGCGCCAGCTTGATTTAAAACTATAAATAATAAAGCTATGAAAATTACTTTCTTCATAACTAAGTATTTTAACACAAAAAATTATCGAAAGGTAATTTAAAGAAATATCACTTTTTAATACTAATTTTTCTTTGATTTAGTTGATCGGGGAGCGATGATTCCTAATCTTTTTAGCTTTCTGAAGAAGGTACTCCTTGTCAAGCCAAGGTCTTTTGCGGCTAGATCTCTATTAAAGTTGTTCTTTTTGAGAGCATTTAATATAATTTCTCTTTCTTTGCTAATTACGCTTTCTTTTATATTAATCTCGTTTTGTAAAATTTTTGGCAGGTGTGTTATGTCTATACTTTCTTCTGAACACATTAGCACTGCGCTTTCAATTATACTTTTAAGTTCTTGTATATTTTCTGGATAATCGTAGTTAACAAGGGCATTGATTGCATCTTGAGTAAATCCTGTTATCTTTTTGTCGTAAATTTTGCTAAAGTGGAATAAAAAACTTTCAGCACAAAACATAATGTCTTCCCTGCGATATCTTAGGGGTATTATTTCAAATCTGAATTCACTGATATTAAAGTAGAATTCATCTCTTGAAAGTGAGTCCTCTGATGATGAAAAAGTTATTAATTTGTTATTTTTGTTAAGTTCGCTTGTATTTTTTATGAAATTTAGGAGCTTTGCTTTAAAGTCTTTAGATATCAAATCTATGTCCTTTATATGAATTGCGTCATAATCTAAAAAAATGCTTTCAAGGTTTAATTCTTTAACTGTTCTTAGCGAAAATTCAGAAAAGTTCTTAATTTTTTTGTTTTTTATAATCCATCTTACAAGTGCATCCTTGCCAGTACCTTTCTCGCCGATAATGTAAATTTTATTTAAGTCAGGTAGGGCATTTTTTAGAACAGAGAAACTCTTTTGCATCTGTAAATTTTTGCTTTTGAAACAGAAATCCTCTTCAACTTTAAGGACCTCTTCTCTTAATGCCATTATTTCGGACTGATCTCTAAAAATTTGTGCTACGCTCACTATTTCGTTAGATAGATTTTTTATTAAAACGTTTGAAACGCTAATAAAAACCTTGTTTCCGGAAGAATCTATTATGTAGCCGTTTTTTTTGATTGCCTCTTTTTTTTCAAGTGCCTCTTTTATAGGACAGTTCTTTAAGCACATATTAGATCTGAAAACGTCATAGCACTTTTTGCCTATTGCCTCTTTCTCAGTTACTCCCGTTATATGTTCGGCTGCTTTATTAAAAAAGATTATTCTGAAATCCATATCAATCGCATATATGCCATCGCTTACACTGTTTAGTAAGAGAGAGCCAACATCGGATAGGCTTATATTTTGGATATCAAAAAGGGCTATGACGTTTTTCAAATCAACTCCTAAATTAGTTAGATTTTAATTTTTCCCACATATCAATTATATCCTGTGATGATGAAATATTTAGTTCCACAATTGTTTTTGCTTCTATTTGAGCTTTGGTCACCAAATTATCATATCTAATCTTTCCTATTACTTTAGCTCCTAAATCTTTTGCTATATTCTCAATTTTCTCCGACATTTCAGGGTTTAGATCAAATTTGTTTATACAGACGAGAGATTTTATCCTGAAGTGATTCGCAAGGGATAATACCCTTTCTAAATCGTGAATGCCTGAAAGCGTTGGTTCAGTTACTACTAAAACGTCTGTTGCGCCAGTAACAGATGCTATTACGGGACAGCCTACTCCAGGTGGTCCATCAATAATAATCAAATTTTTACCCTGTTCTTGCGCAAGCTTTCTTGCCTCGCCTCTGATTAAGGAGACGAGTTTTCCTGAGTTTTCCGCTGCAACGCCTAATTTTGCGTGCACCATAAACCCTACTCTGGTCTCAGACTTCATCCACACTCCGCAAAGTCTCTCTGGAAAATCTATTGCCTTTTCGGGGCAAAACTCAACGCACACCTTGCACCCTTCACACGATGTTGGTTCTACACGAAATTTAGAATTACTATCTTCCTTTATGGCATCAAACCTACATAAAGATTTGCAAGTTCCGCAGCCTGTGCACTTGTCCTGGTTTATTTCAGCGATATGTCCACTATAAAAGTCGTGTTTTTCAATTGAAATGGGCTTTAAGAGAAGATATAAATCTGCTGCGTCTACATCGCAATCTGCAACTATACAATCTTTTGATAGATATGCAAGGGAAGCGCTAATACTTGTTTTACCAGTACCACCTTTGCCGCTTATTACTACGATCTCTCTTGGTCTATTATCCATTTTGAATCACCCCATCAATTTTTGTTAACGCTTCCTCAAAACTCTTCCTGTATTCTGGCAGGTTTTCAAAGATGGTTTTACCATTTGAATACAACTCTGCTATTCTTCTATCATCTGGGATTTCTAAAATGATTAAGATATTTTCGTCTTTGCAATATTTATGTACTCTGTCGTCGCCTGAACCCACTCTGTTTATTGCAACTGCAAATTTCTTATTAAGCTTTCGCGATACCTCAACTGCTAGAATCAGGTCGTTTAAGCCAAATGGGGTAGGTTCTGTTGCAAGTATTACAAAATCTGCATCCTTTATTGCCTCTATTACAGGGCAAGATGTTCCTGGAGGGGCATCTATTATGTTTAGCGCATTTTTGCTTTCATATTTTTTTACTGCGCCAATTAATGGGGGACTCAGTGGGCTTTTAACGTCCAAAAGACCATAAATTAGATTTATTTTCCCTGCACTATAAAAATTTATCATCCCAATTCTGTGATCCACCTCGTGAATAGCCTTTGGTTGGCAAACAAGAGAACAACCTCCACATGAATGACACATCTCTTTAAAAACAACTGGCCTTCCCTTAAGTGATACTATTGCATTGTACTGACAAAAGTCACTACATGCACCGCATTCTGTACAGACGCTCTCGTCAACCTCTGGAACTTTTACGTTTACAACTTCTTCCTTAACCTTCTGACCTTTTATGAATATGTGAGAATTTGGCTCCTCCACGTCGCAGTCTAACAACGTCACATAGCCATATCTTTCAGCTGCTACCAGAGCAAGGTTGGTAGCAATAGTTGTCTTGCCTGTGCCACCCTTTCCTGATGCAACAGCTATAGTCATCTCCAATGCCCGCCTTTGGTGGGTGAACTTAGCGTTTGTAGTTTTCCTTCTTTGAATTCTTCTAAAGCCTCTCTAACGGTTTTGGAATCTGATATATATATTTTTATGCCGTTTCCAGATAAAACGTTAAATGCATTTGGTCCACAATTTCCTGTAACCAATGCCTCTACTTTGGCATCAACTAATTTTTTTGCAGCGCTAATTCCTGCTCCATGAGCTGATTCTATACCTGCCATATTTTCAAGTGCTTCCGATTGATTGGTTTCTGTGTCATAGACTATAAAGTACATTGCCCTTCCAAATCTTTCATCAAACTCTGAATCTAAACTATTTCCTCGTGATGTAAAGGCGACTTTCATATTTACTTCCTCCTTGTATGTAAATTCCGATTTATATTAATAAATTAAAAGACTAAGAGGGAAGAGTTCCCCCCTTAGTTGCTTTTATTCTTTTTCTTCTAGTGAGCTTAGTCTATTTTTGATGGCTTCAACGGTTTTTTCGAGAGCACTTAGTTGATTTTGCAATATACTCTTTTCAGCTTGTGGATTTGCATAAGCATTATACAGTGGTGAACCTATCCAGCCAAGTCCTCTGCCAAAAAATCTTCTACCACAACCAAAAAACCCTCTTCCTAATCTCCATCCTGCTGTAGCAAATCCAGCCAAAGTGTTTCCAGAACAATATCCAAGTCCTCTACCAGTCATAGGTCCAAGTCCCATTGGTCCAGTTCCATCGCCTCTTGGCATTTTTGTCACCTCCTTTCGTAACTATATTCTTATAAATCCTAAAAGCCACAAAACTAAGAAGACCGCAGTCCAACCAAGCATTAGCTCAATTCTTCCCGTTACCAGAGAGATAATGATTCCCAGGAAAAATATTAGGTAAACTACAGGCATCCTGTTACGTATAAGCGTGCTACCGTAAAAACCTCTTTGTCCTCCTATCCAGCGAGAACCTCTTCTTCTGATACCTCTCATATTTTTACTCCTTAGGCTATCCGCAAACTCTTAGCCTCTAATCATCATCGTCCTGCATTTTGGACACTTTTCCTGAACGCAAGGCACTCCTGGCTTATGAGGTATTCTAGTCCCACAATTTGGGCAAACGCACTCTCCTCCTGGTCCAAAGCCTTGCCCACCCATGCGACCTCTTCTCATACCCTGACCTGCTCCCTGACCAGATCCCATCGGTCCTGTTCCATCGCCTCTTGGCATTCTTATCACTCCTCTTGAAATATAATTTTTTATGCTATACCCTTTTCTAAACCTGTTTTGCCTGCAGCCTGGCATCAGTAAATTAGTTAAATTCCCTCCTCTTAAAAGCCTTGAGAGAACCTCTTCTTTGTTTCCACAAATAAATGAAATTACTCTGGTACATGCTGACAGCTGGGATTCAAGCTGCCTGCTAATTGCACCGCAGATAAGCAGATCAACGCTGTTTTTTAGAAAGAAATCAAGAATATTTGCCTGATCAACTGTATATAGTTTTCTACCTGTAACTTCACCGTTATTAATTTCGATAATTTCTATATTGCTTGATGAGTCAAAAACTGGAGCGATAATTTCTTTATACACAGACAATCCTACTTTCAAGCTACTCTTCCTTTCAATAAAAATTTTAGTATCATTTACTATACTATATAGTATAACATAAAGTGTCAATAGTGAGACTATAGAAAATAAAAAAAATAAAAGGTTAAGAAATTAAAAGCCTGTTTATACCTTCATAACGAGGATATCGGCTAAAAAGAGAATTGATCCACAGATTATCAGGGTAGGCTCTATTCCGATAGAATTTGAGAGAAAACCAATGAGAAGTGCTCCAAAGGGGGAAAGCCCGATAAAAGAGAGCGAATATATGCTCATCATCTTTCCCCGAATATTATTTGGCGTTTTTACTTGAATTAAAGTATTTGTTGTAATAGCTAAGGATATCAAACTGAATCCGGCTAAAAAGAGAAAGATGCTGCAGCTTATAAAATTTTGAAATATGGCTATACCTATTAAGCTTATAGAGAGTAAAAGAGAAAAGCGCTTAATCACATTTATAAGATTAGAAGTGTCTTTCCTCGTTCCCAAAAAAAGTGCAGCAACTAGAGATCCTATTCCAGAGGATCCCATTAAAAAGCCGTAACCTTGAACCCCAGTGTGTAATATCAATTTTGCAACGGCAGGCAAAAGAACCATATAGGATATACCAAGGGAACCTCCCATTGAAAGAAGGCAAATTGATATGAGTATTTCCTTATTGCTTACGGTAAAGTTATATGCAGCTTTAAAATCTGCCTTTACTTCTGAGGTTAAATTTCCCCCTTTTTTTGTCTTTATAAAAAAGAGTGATGTAAGAACTGCGAGAAAGGATATCGCATTTACCAAAAAGCAAATTGCTTCCCCAAAAAATGCTACCAAAAAACCTGCGATAGTTGGTCCAATTACCCTTGCAGCATTAAACATTCCTGAGTTTAGAGCTATAGCCTGAGGGAGGTCTCTTTTGTCATCAACTAATTCTACTACGAAAGCCTGTCTAGTAGGCATGTCAAAGGCAGCTATAAAACCAGATATGCTTGTAAGCGCAATAAAATACCAAAAGCTTGCATTTTCTATAGTAGCTAAAAACATTAACAGCGCAACAAAGGTGAAAGCCGTTTGAGTAACGTATAATATACTTTTCTTTTGGAAGGTATCAGCTACGTTGCCGCCAAAAAGCGTGAATATTGCCATAGGAACTTGTGCGGAAAAAGTTAACAAGCCTAGAGCCGATGTTGATAAGGTTATCTTGTATACAAGCCAAGAAAGAGCAGCGCTTTGTATCCAGCTGCCTATTAAAGAAATTCCCTGTCCCCAAAAATATAAACTAAAGTTGATTTGCTTTAGGGGATTTGGAATCAGATCAGAAAGACTAGCACTCAACTTTCATTAACTCCATTTTCCAAGAGATTTAATAAGAAATAGATCTGTACCAGAAACCTCCATAGAATATTTTTATTTTAGATATATTACTTGAGTATATTATATAACATTAGTTTTCTTGAAAAGGTTAAGAATAACATACAGATTTTTATGTAACAGTGAAATGACTATCAATAAAGAAAGATAGAAGTCATCTTCCACTAATTAGTACGATATTTTGTTAAGCTTTGAATATTATTATGTTAAAATTAATCAATAAAAAGGACATAAATAAGGGGAGATTTATTTGTTAATCTTTTTTTTTGGACGTATTAAAAGATGAGAGTTGGCTATTTAGGCCCAAAAGGTTCTTATTCTGGCGAGGCTTTATTCAAACTTAATTTTCTGACTGATTTTGAAGCAATTGAAGTTTCTGACTTTAGTACTTTATTTGATATGCTTCAAAAAAGAAGTCTTGATTGCGTGATTGTGCCTGTAGAGAACTCAATTGAGGGAGCAGTTGGAATAGTTCTTGAGCTTATGCTAAAACATGATTTTATAATTCAAGAAGAGACAATTTTGCAAATTCAGAACGCTCTAATGGCGCTTCCTGGAACCAGGTTGAACTCTATTGAAAGAGTACTTTCTCATCCTCAACCTCTTTTGCAGTGTAAGAACATGATATCTAGACTTTTACCTTATGCTAAAGTTGTTAGTTGTCCTTCAACAGCAGAAGCGGCAAGATTAGCCTCTTTAGATCCTAAATCTGCTGCAATAGGTTCTCCAAAAAACGCTGAGCTGTATAAACTTGAGATTCTTCTAAGTAGCATCTCGGATGAGGAGTATAATTTTACAAGATTTTTTTTGCTTGGAAGGACGAATCGTTCAAGAACTGGACATGACAAAACAAGCATAGCATGCTCTACCTATAGAGATAAACCAGGAGCTCTATTCTCAATACTTTCAGAGTTTGCCTTTAGGAAGATTAACCTTACAAAGATTGAATCAAGGCCAAGCAAGAGGGTGCTTGGAGATTATATCTTTTTCATAGATATGATGGGTCACAGGGAAGATGCTCATGTAAAAGAAGCCCTTGCAGCTCTTGTAGATAAAACCTCATTTATAAAGGTATTTGGTAGTTATCCTGCCTTTAGAGAAAAAACTGTTTAAGGAGATAAGGATGCTTGATATTAGATTCTTAAGAGAAGATTTTAAAATTTTAGAGGACTCTTTGATGAAAAGAGGGACGAAATTAAATTTTAATTTACAAGATCTTGTAAGCCTTGATCAAAAGTTAAAGCAGCTTAGAGCTGAGATATCCAGTCTTAGAGAAAGCCAGAATAAGTTGTCTAAGGAAATCTCCCTCTTAAAAAAAGAGAAGAAGGACGCAAGTGAACTTGTTGAAAAATCAAGAAAAATTGGGGATGAAATTTCAAGGCTTTCGGAAAGTGAAAGAGGATTAGATTCACAATTTAAAACTATGTGGTATCAGTTGCCAAATATATTGTTACCTGATGTTCCCTTTGGTACTGATGAAACGCAGAACGTAGTAGTTAACTATTTTGGCGAACCGAAAGATTTTGATTTTGAAGTTATGCCTCACTGGGATTTCGGAAAAAAACTTGGGTTGCTTGATATTGAAAGAGCAGGAAAGGTAACGGGGTCGAGATTTTCCTTTCACGTAGGTTTGGGCGCAAGGCTTGTGAGAGCCTTGCTGAATTTTATGATGGATCTTCATAAGGCTGATGGTTTTATTGAGCTTTGGCCTCCATATTTAGTTAATGAGGCTTCTATGTATGGCACAGGACAGTTGCCGAAATTTAGGGATGAACTTTTCAAATGCGCTGATGACCCATATTTTCTTATACCGACTGCAGAAGTGCCGGTTACAAACTTTTTTAGAGATGAAATTTTGTCTGATGATTCTTTACCAATAAGATTTTGTGCCTATTCGGCGTGTTTCAGAAGAGAAGCTGGTTCTTATGGCAAAGATGTTAGAGGGATAATAAGGCAGCATCAGTTCGATAAAGTAGAATTGGTTGTTTTTTGTAGGCCAGAAGAATCTCTAAACGAATTAAACTTTATAACAGAACAGGCACAAAAGGTTTTGAAAAAATTAAAGTTGCCGTATAGAGTAATTGAGCTTTGCAGTGGAGATTTGGGTTTTGGCTCCGCCAAAACCTATGATATAGAGGTATATATGGCTTATTCAAAAAATTACAGAGAGATATCTTCCTGTAGCAACTTTACAGATTTTCAGGCAAGAAGGGCAAATATACGCTATAAACCTAAAGGTGGTAAAACTAGGTATGTCCATACATTAAATGGCTCAGGTCTTGCAATTGGTAGGACATTAGCTGCAATTTACGAATATTATCAAGATAAAGATGGTAACTTGATTATTCCTGAAGTGTTAATTCCATATATTGGTTTAGAAAGGATTGAAAGTCCAAAATGTTGATAGATTTAAATAGTGATGTTGGCGAAAGTTTTGGAGTCTATAAATATGGTAGTTCTGAAGTTATAGGTTTTGTCAGTTCTGTAAATATTGCATGCGGAATGCATGCAGGAGATCCAATGGTAATGTTAAAAACGGTAGAAATGGCAGGGAAAAATAACGTAGCAATTGGAGCTCACCCCGGGTATCCTGATTTAATTGGATTTGGAAGAAGAGAATTTCATTTGTCAAAGGATGAGCTCTATGCATATACCCTTTATCAGATTGGTTCTCTTTATTCCTTTTTGCGCGCGAAAAAGCTTGATATGCAACATGTAAAACCACATGGATCTCTATACAACAAGATAGCTAAAGATAAAGATGAAGCGTATGCATTCTTGTCTGCTGTAAAAGATTTCTCAAAAGAATTGCTTGTTTTCTTACCACCTGGTTCACAATCTGAAGAGGTTGCATTAGAGATTGGTTTAAAGGTTGTAAAAGAAGGTTTTTTGGATAGGGCTTATAATTCTGATGGTACTCTTGTTTCAAGAAATATTCCTGGAGCTGTTTTAACAGATGAAGATTTTATTGTGAAAAGAGCTGTGGAGATGATCTTAAATAAATCTGTAAAGACAATAGATAACAAAATTATTTCTGTTAACTTTCAAACTTTTTGTGTCCATTCGGATACCCCTGGAGCTCAGAATTTTGTGAGAAAGTTACTAAAGGCTTTTTCTGAAAATAACATCGTAGTTAAGAGAGCAAAAGATTGGGTGTAGATGCAAAGTTTTCTTTTGTTTCAGAAGGTTCGTTGTTAGTTGAATTTGATGACAAGATAGATTATGAAATATCAGAAAGGATTGATGCACTCTCTTTAGCCCTGAAAGAGTTGGACATTATAGACATAACTATTTCTTATTCAAGTTTATTAGTAGATTTCGATCCTATTAAATACAGTTTGGATGGATTTTTATCTGAAGTGAAAAGGATCTTTGACTTTACTATGTTAAATTTTACTAGTAGAGACAAGAAATTAAACGTTCGCGAAATATTTGTGAAGTTCGGAGGTCAATTTGGACCAGATCTTAAATACGTAGCCGATTTTCACAATATTTCAGAAGAGGAGGTAATAAGAGAATTTACATCAAAGATCTATAAAGTATTTATGTTAGGCTTTACACCAGGATTTGCGTATATGGGTATACTGTCCGATAAAATTGCCACTCCAAGATTGCCAACTCCTAGATTGGTTGTAGAGGCTGGTTCTGTCGGAATTGCGGGAAATCAAACTGGAATATATCCTGTTAGGTCTCCTGGGGGTTGGAGAATTATTGGAAGAACTGATCAAATAATGTTTTCTCCTGAAAAGGAGGATCCTTTTTTCTTAAAACCATCAGATTATGTAAGGTTTATAAGGCTTGATTGCGACAATTGAGATTCTAAAATCTAATTTTCATACAATTATTCAAGGTAATCCAAGACTTGGGTTTAAAGCGTTTGGGGTACCTGAAAGTGGACCTGTTGATCCCTTTACTTCTGTTCTTGCAAATTTATTATTAGATAATGAACCTTATGCCCCCTTGTTGGAAATTACCCAGGGAGGACTTGAATTTTTGGTTCATAATGATACTTACATTGCCTTATCTGGGGCTGATCTAAATGCTGTTATTCTGAGAAAGAATAGATCTTTAACTATACCCATTGGACTAGCAATAAAGCTTCATGATAAAGATAGAGTCGTTTTTAATGGTTCGAATAAAGGCTTTAGATGTTGGTGTGCCTTTTGTGGCGGTATAAAAGTTCCTCCTATACTTTCAAGTACATCAGCTCTTGAAACTTCTAATTTTGGGGGTATATTTGGTAGGCGTTTGCTAAAGGGGGATGTGTTTGAAGTAGAGAATAACACTAAACCTAGGAATAAGATTTTGCTACCGTTATTGAACTTTAGAGAGGAAGAAAATGTTTGTCTTAGGGTTGTTAAGGGGTCTCAATATGATAAATTTTCACAGGATGACATAGAGAATTTCTTTAGAAATTCCTACAGGGTGCTTTCTGATAGCAACAGGATCGGTATTAGGTTGTCTTGTGTCGATAAAGAATCTAAAGTTGTTAAAGGTTTTAATATTTTATCTGATCCGAGTCCTTTGGGAGCTGTTCAGATTACAGTTGATGGAATTCCTATAATACTCTTACAGGACAGAGGAACTGTTGGAGGATATTCTAAGATTGCTACTGTAATTAAGGCTGATTTTATTAAGATTGCTCAGTTAAAACCTAATCAATTGGTAAATTTTAAATTAATATGCATTGAAGATGCAATAAATGAATATTATAATGTATTGAATTTAATAAAGAAGTCGATATTAGAAGTAGATGCTGATTTTATTAAGAAGTATATGAAATTATTTAGAGAAAATGATTTAACTTTTTTTGAGTTTAATACTAATAACTTTAATTTATTGTTGAGAAGAGACTATTTTAAAACTAAAGGGTGCTAAGGTGAAAGCGAGAGTAGATATTGTAAAGTTAGAAGAGGAACTAGGATATGTTTTTAGAGATAAAAAATGGCTTATTACATCTCTTACTCACTCTTCTTATTCTTACAATCATCCTGAAGTGAAAGATTTTGAAAGACTTGAATTTTTGGGCGATGCAGTCTTAAAACTTGTTGTTAGTCATAAAATTTTTTTAATGTATCCAGAGATGGATGAGGGTGACATGTCAAAATTAAGGGCATATCTAATTTCCGACAGACATTTAACGAAGATTGCCAAGAAACTTCGCTTGCAAAATTATTTATTGATTGGTTCTAGTGAACACTCTATTAAAGATTCAATTTTATCTGCGTCTTTTGAGGCTATATTGGGAGCAGTTTATGTAGATGGAGGTCTTAAAAATTGTTATAAAATAATTGATAAATTGATGAGCATAAAAATTGAAGAATGTGAAGAAGATTCTAAAACTGCTTTGCAAGAATTAACCCAAGGACTATTTGGGGTCCTTCCAGAATACAAGGTCATAGATGTAAAAGGTCCTTCGCATTCGCCAGTTTTTGAGATTCAGTTATCTATTGCCAATAAGTTTTTTTACACTGCTACCGGCAACTCTAAGAAAGAAGCTCAATCAGAAGCTGCAAAAAAGGCTTTAAAAGATTTAAGATCTATCAGGAGGGAAAATTGATTAGGGCAGAGAATCTCGTAAAGAGATATAACAAGCTTTTGGCTGTTAACGATATTAGTATAAAGGTTGAGAAGGGTGAAATTGTGGGACTTCTTGGTCCTAATGGTGCGGGAAAGACTACTACATTTTATATGATAGTTGGTCTAACCAAGCCTACCTCTGGCTCAATATACAAAGATAACATTAATATTACGAGATTTCCCATTCATAAAAGGGCAAGTTTCGGTATTGCCTATCTTCCTCAAGAGCCATCAGTTTTTAGAAAGCTTACCGTATATGAGAACCTTTTGTTGATTTTAAGCGTTTCGGGTAAAAAGATGGACAAGGGTAAAATTAGAAACATTTTAGACAATTTTGAAATATCCAATATAGCGAGAAAGAGGTGTGAACTTTTATCAGGTGGAGAGGCAAGAAAGGTGGAGATAGCAAGAAGCTTGATATTGGATCCGGATTTTTTACTTCTTGATGAACCTTTTTCTGGTATAGATCCTAAATCAGTTTCAGAGATGAAGAATATGATATCCAATTTGAAGAATATGGGGGTCGGCATACTTATGACCGATCATAATGTCAGGGATGCCTTGAAGATAATAGATAGAGCTTATATTATCTCTAATGGAAGCGTGTTGTTTTCTGGAAGTCCTAGGGAAATAACTGATCATATCGAAGTAAAGAAGGAGTTTTTAGGAAATGACTTCTCGTTATAAAGATAGGCAATTGCGACTGGCTGATGAAATAAAGAAAAGAGATTCAGATGCGTTTTTAAGCAGTTCAGTTGTAGATATGGTTTATTTTACAGGGTTTTCAGGAGAAGGCCTTATCTTTTACTTGCCTGATGAAAAGCCTTATATAATTACAGATGGGAGATACATTGAAGAAGCCATGAAATTAAAGGATATAAAATTAGTTCAGGTAAAACCTGGAGATGGTTATGTTAAAACATTTTGTATGTTAATTGACAAGCCTATTTCTATACTCTGTGCTAATGACTTCCCTTTTAAATATGCTGAATATATAAGAAAAAATTCACCTTTTAAACTTTACGATGGACATGACCTGGCTTCTGAATTAAGGAGAACTAAATCTAAAGAAGAGATATCAATTTTAAAAAAGGCTGCAGAAATTTCCTGTATGATCTTTTATAAAGTTAAAGAGATGTTAAGACCTTCAATTACGGAAAAAAGGGTTGCAGCTATAATTGTTTCAGAATCTTTTGAAAATGCAGATGGAATTTCTTTTGAACCAATTGTAGCGTTTGGTGCTAATTCGTCTCTCCCTCATTATAAACCTCAAAGTGTTGAGCTAAAAGATAAAGACATAGTACTAATAGATATGGGCGTGAAATTTTTGGGATATTGCGGAGACATAACAAGAACTTTTATTTTCAACGGAGAAAATGATTTATTTTCTGAGCGATATAAGTTACTTTCTGATGCGAGAGAAAGAGCTATAAAATCAATATCAGTTGGAGTTGCGTTATCAGTGCCTGAACAAATCTTGAGGGAATCTCTTGGTGAAGAACAAAGATATTTTATTCATAGCCTTGGACACGGTTTGGGTCTTGAAATTCATGAAAAACCTGTATTGTCATCAGTTAACGAGGTTAATAATGTTAAGTATTTCTCTGAAGGGGATGCTTTTACTGTAGAACCAGGTCTTTATTATCCTGGTTGGGGCGGAATAAGAATTGAGGACGATTTTGTTATTGAAGATGGTGTTGTAAAAAAGATTACGTTTTAAATGTTTAACCGCGTTTAATTGAAATATAAAGTCTATTTTTTCTTTTTGATCCTCTTGCAGATTATGTTTATCCTACTGATGAATTTGTAAGAAAAGCCTATATTCAAAATCAACCAT
>NZ_JBRCUV010000024.1:0-25037 GCF_053498235.1 Thermodesulfobium sp. | reverse complement strand
TTAGAAATAAATGATAAAAGCGTAAAGGACATTTACTCCATGGCAAATATTCTCGCAAACGAGATTCCTGTTAAGTTTAAGGTCTTAAGAGAGGGAAAAATCCTTACCCTTGATGCTGCACAAAGTTTTTAGAAATTTATGTAAAGATTAAACCTATCCAGCGTTTCTAAGTCAAGCATTCTAATCCTTCCTACTCTTATGTTTACTGGCTTGAATGCAAAGGCTGCAAACATAACATCGTAAACGAAAAGATACTTAGGTTCTTTATAATAGTCTTAGGGTTTTTTTTGCGTTAGGGTTATTTTTAAAGGCTGGCAACATATAGCTGTTAGACTTTATGTGGCAAACAAAGTTTTTCAATTTCTAAACTATCTACCAAATTGTTTAATTTATACGCTCTCTTTTTAAGATTTTCGAAATCTTTATAGAGTATATTTTCATCTCTCAGTTCATTTATTAACTTTTCAGTAATTTTATGAAGCGCTACATGGTTTGTTTCTATTTCTTTAAATATTTTGGAATTTGCATATTTTTCAACGTTTGAATAAAACCATTTTCCAAATGCACAACTTTTATAATCTTTTAGGAAAAATAAATTTTCATCATACCTTTTTTCTTGAATAATTTTTTCAATTGTTTTTATAAATCTATAAATTTCATATTTAGCTTTTATAAGCTCGAAATCAATTGTTTTTATATTTTTTCTTAAAAAATTTAAAAGAGTATCATCTAATCTGAAATTCTTTACTAATAATATAAAATCATTAAGAGGAATGGGTTTAGACAAAAAATATCCTTGTAAGAAATTGCAATTTAAGTGATTGAATGCAAAAAATAAGAATTCGTTTTCAACTCCTTCAGCAGTGATGTTGTATTGTAATTCGTTTAGCATATGTATTATTGAGGAAACGAGAGTTGCTAATTTTGGGTCCTTTTCACAATCAAACACAAAGCTCGAATCTATCTTAATGTTTTTAAAATCAAAACGATTTAAATATGACAAAGACGAGTATCCAGTTCCAAAGTCATCCATATTGAAATATATGCCCATTTCTGCCAAATTATCCATTATTATTTTAGTTCTATCTGCGTTTGAGAGGGCTATTGATTCAGTGATTTCGAATCTAAAATGATTTGGATTAATGTCTTTTTTATAAAATATGTTTTTAAAATTTTCTAAAAAGTTATCTGAAAGAAATGTCCTGCCGGTGATATTGGTCGATATGGATATGTCCAAATTGTGATTCTGAAAAATCTTTAGATCATTTAGACTTTTTTCTATAACGTAGTAATCAATTTTTTCTATTAAGTCAGATTCCTCGGCAAAGGGTATGAAAGCGTGTGGAGGCAGGATTCCTTTTTCGTTGTGTCTCCATCTGATAAGCGCTTCTGCGCTTTTTATGTTTTTAGAATTTGTTTCAAAGATTGGTTGATAAAACAGTTCAAATTCAAATCTTTCAATTGCTCGAATAATTTCGGAATGTAAATATATCTTCTTTTCAAACTCCTTTTGAATTGATTCGTTGTAGAAAACACATTGACCTTTTCCAATTTGCTTTGCCTTTATGCATGATGCCTGTGCGAAACTAATTATCGAATCTACTTGGTTTGAGTCATTGGGGAACAATGAGATGCCAAGACAACATGACAGTTGTATTTTATTTGAATTTATGGTGAACTCTTTCTTTTTTATTTTGTTATAAAGCTTTTTTATGTATTCGGTTGCTTCTTCTGATGTATTTTTTAGAGAAATTACTGCAAATTCATCAGAGCCAAAATAGCATACATAATCTTCTTTATCACAAGCATCATTTTCCAGGAAATAAGCAAAGTCTTTTAATAGAAGATCGCCTTTTTCGATTCCATACGTTGTGTTTAAGTATGCAAAATTGTCTAAGTCTATATATACTACTATAAAGTTGTTTTTGTTCACTGCAAGCTCGTTTAGTTTGTCATAGAACCCCTTTGTATTTAAAAGTCCTGTTTTTGAGTCGTGGAACATAAGGTATTCAATTTTTTTGTCTTTATCTTCTAAGTCTGAAATATCTATAAAGAAACTAGTATAATAAATTATATTGCCATCTTTATCTTTGATAGTGCTAATGGTTATAATTTCTGGATATATTGTCCCATCTTTTCTTTTGTTGTATATTCTTCCACTAAAAAAACCATCTTCTTTTAATTTTTTCCACATATCTTGGTAAAACTCTTTTGAGTGAAGGTTTGATTTCAATATTGATGGGTTTTGACCAATTGCTTCATCGTTTGTATATCCAGTTATTTTAGTAAAGGCAGAGTTGGTGTAGATTATTTTATTATTTGAGTCGGTAATTACAATTCCCTGGATAGATCTGTTTAGAACATCATCTAAAAGAAGTTTCTCCTTCATATTTTCTATTATGCTTAAAATAACGCCAAATGTGCTGGCAAGATTGGAAAGTATTTCTATTTTTCTGGTTGTAAAAAAACCTATCTCATCAGAGTAAATGCTCAATATTCCTGATATCTTATTGTTTGGTAATATTGGAAATACTGCAACAGACCTGAGGTTATACTTCTTGGCGTTTTCATGGATATATTCGTAATTTTTGTCCAATAAAAGATCGTTAACTATTAATGGTTTTCTTTCTTTAATTACATTCAAAGAAGTCTGGAGCATTTTCTTTTTATATTCTGTGCCCTGTTTTATATATTCAGAAGATGGCCCATAGGGTTTGTAAAATAAAATATCGTCATTTTTTATAATTCCAAGCCAGATAAGTTTGAGATTAAAATCTATAGCAATAGTTTCAAGAAGTTTTTCAATTAAAACTCCAGGATCACCAATATTTTCCAAAAAAATTTCGTTTGCCCTGGCAACTATTTTAGAAAAATCTTCTTCTTTTTTTAACATAGTAATATTATTTTATTTTTTTATTCAATTGTCAAATAATTTTTTCACCTTGTAAACTTAAAGTACAGCAAGGTTATTATAAAAGCGCTTATTATGTATGTTATATACCAGTGAATGCTTGAGTTCATAATAGTTTTTGAGAATAAAGAGCTTATCTTGTTAGAAAGTTTTGTGATAAATGAGTAAAAGTTCTCTATTATGTCTGCACTGTAAACATAAGCAATATCGTTTTCTCTTATTTCTCTTGTCTGACTTAGAGGTTTTAGGAGGGATTCTACTATAAAAGAATAGGCTCCAATTTTAAACGATTCAGCTGGTAAAACTTCTAATCCTCCAACCCATGGTTTCACCCTTTTTACATCTTTTTCTTTGCTTTTTAGTTTCCAAAGAGCTATGAAAAATATAAAAATTATAATTCCAAAGAGTGTTGGGGATAAAACTCCAAAAATAGGCCTGCTTGATACTATTAACAGAGGGTTTGGAACTGCCAACAGGCCATCTAGAAATGTATGGTATCCAAGGGCTATGATTATTAAAGGTGATATAAATCCTAAAGTGATAACCAGGAATATCAGGATGGCTTCAGAGATTTTCATCGTCAGAGATTCAATATTTATAACCTCTTTTGTTTTTGTTCCAAGAGCGCTAAATCCGATTAACTTTTTCATACCAAACGAACTAAGTCCTATTGCAAGTGTAATCAAAATTGCAGAAAAGGTTACTATTAATTTTAACGATAGATCCTCAATTTTATAGGATTGGAAAAATGTCTCGAGCAACATCCAATCGGATACAAAACCTATTAGAGGAGGGAAAGCGCTTAGTGAGAGACCAGAAATAACTATGCCTAAGCCAGTTATTTTGCTTAAATATTTGAAAACTCCACCTACATTGTCAATTAACTCTTCTGAAAAGGCCTCTTTAGCATGGCCTATTGAAAGAAATAAAGTCGTTTTTGAAAATGAGTGTGAAATTATTATAAACAAAGCAGTAAGCATGGCAAATTGTGACAGAAATTGAAGATTTTGAGCGTTTGCAGTTAAATAAGCTATGCCGATACTTGCAAGTATCAAAGAATTGTTCTCTATTGTAGAATAGGCTGGTAATTTTTTAAGGCTTCTTGATCTGGCTGCTTGAAGTGCTCCCCACAGAGCACTAATAGAACCTAATAGAATGCTAATGATTGCAAATACTTGTAAATGTGGATTTAATGCAAATATTCTAAATATCCCATAGGTTCCAATTAGAGTTACAGGTACTGAAAGTATTGCTGCTACATTCGATGGAGATTTCGAGTATGTGCTGCTTATCCAGACGTGGAAAGGAACTATGTCCATTTTTATTATAAAAGCCAGATATGCAAAACCCATAAACACAATATTTCCTACAGCATTTGAAATGATAAAATTCTCAGTCTGAGCCCAAAGTGCGCCGAATGCAATAAAAAGAGCTATAGATGAAGCTTCACTAAATGCAAGAAAGCTAAATGCTTCTTTATATGTATTTCTTCTCTCAAGAATACTAAAGAAGATGGCTATACTAATACATTCAAATGAAATTAAAAAACTTATTGCATCCTGAGAGGTTAAGATAAAAAGCATCGCAAGCATTGCAATATTTAAAAGTAGCGACATCCTCTTGCTAAAAAGCTTATTGAAGTCTATTGAATAAAATACGATTATGCCAAAACAAAGAAAGGCAATTATCAAAAAAATTGAAGAGATCTTATCAACTCCAAGTTTTAATGATATATCTGGAAATAGCGCAAGGTTTAAGATATTTAGCGATCTTTCAAATCCTAAGATACCAACTGCTATTGAGAAAACAGACCCAAGAACAGCAAAAATACAGCTTAACTTATTATTAAAAAAAGAAATTATTCCAAGTAAAAAACAAACAATACTTAGTGTATAAAATATCATTTTCTCTCATCACCTTTCATAAAGGCTAATATGTAAGAGAGTATATCGTTTCTTGAAACATCTCCCTTAATGTGACCTATTACGTTGGGTATATCAAAATTCTCAAAATTAATACCCAAATCGTTGTTTTCAGTTAACAGCACGCCAAATGGTTCGGGCATTTGATTTATGGCCTCCAACATTAAAGGAACCATTTTTTCAGTAGGCTTACCTAAAATGATTAAAAGATCGGCTTCTCTTGGATTTTGAGTAAAAAAGATGCCGAACCTGTGCAGGTTATATTTAGGTGACATTAATGCAAAAATTTCAAAATTTAAGGCGTTATCATTTCCAACGTCAATGCAAAATATGTGTATTGATCTTTTAAAGATATTTTTTATATTTATTTGTTTGAGATTTAATTTTGCAATATTTAAATTTTTTTCAGTGTATTTTTTTGTTAACCCATAAATTGGCCAGAACAATTGTTTCCTCCTTGATATTTTTTATCTTGCGCAATCACAGAAAAAAGCCCCAAAGGAATCGACTGTAAAGGTAAAATCAGTAAATATTTGCCCTACTAGAGCCTTTTGGATTGCCCTAATTAGAAACATAGATGGTGTGCTGATATAAACATACTTAATTTTTCCTTCTTCTATTTCTACGTAATATGTTATTGTTCCGCTTGCTGATTCACTTTGGCCAATGCCAGAATCTTTCTTTTGCGAAGTTTTAAGAGGTTTTGGTTTTTCTGGTTGAGTTTTTTGAAGTGTTTCTACTGTTTCTTCGATTATACTCAAAGACTGATTTATTTCTTTAGCTCTTACTATCATTCTGGCAAGCGAGTCGCCCTCTTCTTCTAATATGGGCTTGAAATTTCTTGTTGTCTTGCTGAATTCTCTAATATCAAGACTGTAATTCATTGCTTTAAGCGCTGGTCCATCAAAACCGGTGTTATAAAAATCTTCTATTGTTAGAATTCCTGTGTTGTGAAGTCTGTCTAAATAATTTCTGCTTTCTAAACTAAAATTGTAAATTTTGTTGAATTCATTTACTATCCTCTTTAATTCTTCTAAATAACTTTGAAAAACCTCTTTAGAAAAATCTTTTACATCACCAACCTTCTTTAATCTTTTCAAAAATGTAGAATTAAAATATTTAGAGTTTAAAGACAGGCATCTTTCAAATAAATACAATAGATGACTTGAATAAACCTTTTGAGCTGCAGATATTGAAAGTTTTGCAATAACATAAATATGATTATAAATTCTTTCTATTTCTAAAAATATTACTCTTAAAAGCTTTGAATAATCGCTTAACTCTATACCTAGAGCTTCTTCTATTGCCTGAGTAAACGCTACTGAGTGAGAAAATGCAAAGTTTGAGCATATTGACTCTGCGAGTGATATGGCCTCATCGAAGGACTTGCCTATCATTAAACTTTCAATTTGTCTTGATTTGTAAGTTTGATCAATATTTACTGCTAGCATTCTTTCACCATAAGTTTTAATATGATAGGTTGCACATTCTTGATTAGCTCCTGCTAAGGGACCTAACCTAAAATCAAATACTTCTTCTGATGTGATGTTAGAATCCACGTAAATAGAATCCCTATCTTTTAGCCAGTCATAATACTTGAAATCCCTTTTTTGAGATATGTCGACAAGACCTGTAAACGTGCCAGAGGATACAAGCAATTTTTCTGTATTATCTGAATATATTATTCCTAAAAGCCTTTTCATTTTATTATTCCTCCAAGAAAGCTGTATAAAAATGGAATTGCAATCAAGAACAATAAGGATAAAGAAATATTTATTATTGGAATATATACAAATTTACTTTCGATAAAAGTCTTTTTATCAGACTCACTAAACACCATAGATATGACCTTGTTATTAATAAAGAGAAACGCAATACACAAAAACGCAAACAATATTGCTCCTGTGATATAACCATATATCTGTATTACTTTTGATAGTATTATCAGCTCTCCCACAAATGTAGCAAAAGGTGGAGTTCCTGTTACAGCAAGCGATCCCAAGAAGAAGAACAAACCTGTTTTTGGCATAAGGTTTATCATATTTTTTACATCTTCAATTTTTTTAGTTTTAAACCTGTGAAGTATGTTACCAGTCAGCATAAAGGTTCCAGACTTTGCAAGAGCATGGGAGAATATTAAAACTATGGCTCCAAAGAGGCCAAAAGTTCCAAGGCTAATACCAATCAAGGACATGCCCATATTTTCAATTGAAGAATATGCAAATAGTCTCTTGTAAATTGTTTGCGAGCCTGTAATGATAGCTGCTGTGGCTACACTCAAAAACCCCAATGAAAAGGCAAATAGACTAAGGTAATAATTTGGAAAAATTTCAAATATTCTAATCAAAGGATAGAGAGAGACTGGTAAGAGTACTGCAGAAAATATAGCGCTCACTGGTGCTGGAGCTTTTCCGTGAGCGTCAGGAAGCCATGTGTACATCGGAAAGATGCCTGCTTTAGTGCCATATCCAATGATTGACAAGAGAGAGCCTAATAAAAATATGCTGTCAGTTGGGTGAAGCTGCAGCAGACTAAATATGGATAGTGTTTTCTCGCTAGAATATATAAATAGTGTGGCTATAAGAGATATTATTAAGCCAACTGAGACAATTATTATATATCTATATGCTGCTTCAACTGCAATTGAGTCGTTTTGGGTAGATATCAGGAGAGCACTAGTAAAGGTTGTGGCTTCAATTCCTACCCAAATTAAACCAAGGTTGTTCAAAACAACTGATGCAAATAGAGCTGAGACGAAAATATTCAATAAACTAAAATACTGATGAACTTTTATCAGCTTGTTTTCGATGTGATTGATATATTCTATGGAAAAAATTACAACACTTAAATATACAATTGATATCATAAGAGAGAATATTTTAGAAAGATTGTCAACGTATAGGTAATTGTTTTTTATAGTTGGCTCCCAAAATCCTATAAGGACTGATAATATGCAAAGGACAGAGAATATAATAGAAATGTTTTTTGCATATCTTTTAAATGCGAAAAAGCCAATAATTGATGCAATAAAAGAAAATAGACAGGGTAATAGGTAAATAAACTCTAAATTAATCATCCGTATAGCTCCTCCTCATTGTCTATGTTTTCTTTTCTGAGTCTCATTATTATGGAGCTAACCAGAACAATTCCTAATATATCGAGCACTATACCTGCCTCTACTATGAAAGGAAGTCCACTGAAGATATATCCGAACAGGAATATAGAGTTCTCCATTACCAAATATCCAATCAACTGATTGTACGCATTTGACTTTGAAATAATCAGAAAAGCACCTTGTAGCATGAGGGTAATGGGAATAGATTCAAGAACTGAGCCAGAATCTGACAAAGCTATCGAATATAGTCCGTAACTAAAAAGCGCAAGGCAGATAGAAATGATGATCGATTGGCTCACTCCGAGTGGATTTTTCGTTTCTCTGACTCTCCAGATATCCCTTTTAATTGTTTTTAAAAGGTATCGAGGAATAAAAATGGCCCTGGTTAAAATAGTTAGAATTGCAAGAATTATTAAAGTAGATTCTCCATTTATAATGCCTATAACAAGAAGAAAAATCCCCAAAATCCATGAAGAAAGATCAAAGGTTTTTATTGTAGTGGAAATAAAAGATTGCCACTGCATAAAAACTATCAATATTATCTGAATAAAACCAACCAAAATAAATATATTATTTTGCATTTTCTACCTCACATTTTCGTGGTATAAAAGACTATCATTGCAATAAGTGCAAAGGCAAAGCCTACCGATATAAAGTCAAATATCTTCATCAATCTGTACTTTGAAAGTGTAGTATTTATAAGAGCAAAAATAAAAATTAAAAATAGCATTTTGAAAAAGTTAATGAACATGTATAAAATTACGTTTATTATATTCATTTGCATTGGCACAAAGAATGGGAATGTGAAAACGTTGATAAAAACGTTCATTAACAAAAAGGCTTTTATATAACTTCCCCATTTATTTAGAGCAAGCTCTTTTCCTGAATATTCAAGATTTAGAGACTGATCTATCATACCGAGTTCGTTACTAGAGTCAGATTCAATAGGTAAGCTGCCTGTTTCGATAATCAATAGAAAAAAGAATGCTGCTGCAATAAAGATATGAGTTAGCGAAAAGTACCATGAAGTAGATGTCTGGAATATGTTGTTAATTACATATGGATTATTCGTTCCAGATATTACTCCAAACATTATGAATATGAGTAATAAAATAGGCTCAGTAAAAACACCAATTGAAGATGCCCTGGATGCACCAAGAATAGAGTAATTGTTTCTTGTGTCAAGAGCTGCTACTTTTTTTAATGTAGATGCTGCTGCGAAAACTAAACCTCCACCAATAAAATCAACTACCGGGCCAAACAAGAGAGGAAAAGCTGTTATGATTGGAAGTACAAGTGTTAGAAAAAGATACATTGCAAAGGTTAGATAAGGGATAATTTCAAAAAGTTTGGAAGATGTAGTAGGATATATACTTTGTTTTTTAAGTAGCTTGAAAAGATTATAATATTCCTGGAAAATTGAAGGACCAATTTTTGATTCAATTCTTTCTTCGATCTTTCTTAGTATCCCTACTGCTAGTGGAGCAAGGATTACAACGTAAGCTAATTGAACGAAAGAAAGTGCTAAGAGTTCAAAATCTTTACTAGTCATAGCTTTTGCCTTTTTGATAAACAGATTTCATAGGCGTTTTCAACTCCTTTCAAATATACTTCAGGAGTCATCAGCCATTTGTGAGGCATTACGGTGAACTCCATCACCGAAGCTAACTTTATAACACATAATAACGTTTATTGTCAATGGGGATAAACTCTAATAATACATTGTTTGATATATTTTGTTGTAAAATTATAAATATACTAAATAAATAAATTTTTAGAGGTGAATGTCATGAAAATTGGTTTTATAGGACTTGGCATTATGGGTTCTGGAATGGCAAATAACTTATTAAAATCAGGATTTGATATGTATGTTTATAATCGCACAAGAGAAAAAGCAAAGGAATTAGAAAGTAACGGTGCTAAATTTTGCAGTACTCCAAAAGAACTTGCAGAGAAAAGTGACCTAGTTTTTATTATGCTTACCGATGTAGGGGCTTGTAAGGCCGTGTCTGAAGGCAAAGATGGATTTTTAGAAGCTTTAGGGAAGGGAAAGATTGTTGCTAATTTTAGTACAGTACATCCTAATTATTCTTTAGAGCTCTGTAGTTTAGTTAAAGAAAGAGGTGCTCTATTTTTAGAAACTCCTGTTTTAGGCAGCAAGATTCCTGCTCAAAAGGGTGAGCTTGTAATTCTGGCTGCTGGTGACAAAGAGGCTTTTGAAAAGTGTACAAGTGCTTTTGAGAAGATTTCAAAGAAGGTGATGTATTTAGGAGATGTTCCAAAAGCATCTTATGTAAAAGTTGTTAACAATGAGGCTTTTGCTACTTCTTTGACAGCTTATCTTGAGGGATTAGCTTTTGCTAGGAAGATCGGCTTAGATCCTGAGATGGTATTTAATATACTCAATTCTGGGGCTTTGGCTAACCCATATTTCGAATTTAAGATAAAAAAGGTCTTAGCTAATGATTTTGAAACCCATTTTTCTTTTGAAAATATGAAAAAGGATTTGGGGTATGCTGTGAGCGTAGCAGATGAATTCAAATGTTATTGTCCTACTCTAGCTGCAGTTAACGAAGTCTTCAAAAAGGGACTAAAAAAGCATGCAAAGGAAGATATGAGCGCTATATTTAAAGTTTTTGACGAATGATGAAAAGTATTTACCCAAAATAAAATCTATCTGAAGTTAATAATTTAAGGGATGTTATTCTTTCTTTAAAAATTTGATCTCTTTTTGTTCGTTATTGTAATTATTGAGTTTATAACAAAAAAAGCTTTCTTTAACAGTTATAAAGGAGGGGGGGTGTAATTTTAATAAGGTTATTTTTAAGGAATGTTAGGAGAAAATTTTCCCTTGACATCTACTATTAAATGATTTTAAATATATTAATATAATGTAAATAATTTGAATATGATTTTTGTTTTTATTGTAAAATATTATTAATTTTAAGATTATTTTTGGGAGGAAATAGTGAGAGCTATTCTGTTATTTTTTTTGTTTTTTTTATTAACCCCCAAAATTTCTTTTTCAGAACCAATAAGTTTAAACTTAAACGAAGCTATAGAATATGCTTTGGTAAATAACCATGAATTAAGATCTCTTTCTGAGTCTATTCGTGTTAAAGAAGCTGAATTGGGGATTGCCCAAAGTAGTTATTTGCCGAAATTCTCTTTTAATGAAACCTATTTAAGAACAAACAACCCAACGTATGTTTTTATGGCAAAGTTGAATGAAAAGAGATTTACTCAAAATGATTTTGATATAAATTCTTTAAACAATCCCTCATCGTTAAGTGACTATCAAACTTCTTTTACCGTTAATCAGTTAATATTTTCTAGAAAGGCATTGTTGGCTATAAATATGGCAAAAAAAGAGCTTGAAGCTCAAAAATTAGACTATCAGAGGAAAAAGGAAGAAATAGTATATAAAGTCATTAAAAGCTACCTTGATGTTCAAACTGCTAAAGAATATCTATCAGTTGCACAAAAGGCTCTTGAAGATGCTCTTGAACATGAAAAAATTGCAAAAATTAATTATAAAGTTGGTCTTAGCGTATATTCTGATGTGTTAAGAGCACAAACTTCAGTTTTAGCGGCTAAAGAAAGGCTTGTAAGTGCAAGGAAAAATTTTGAAGTATCACAAAGAGTTTTTGGTCTTGTCTTGGGCTTACAGGAAAATGTAATTCCATCTGAAAATTTTGATCTTCCTATTAAGTTTCAGAGTGAAAGCTATTATAAGAATGCAAGTTTTAATAGAGCGGATTTAAAAGCAATTGAGTTAAGAGATAAGATCTCGCATATTAACGTTGAATTTGCTAACTCTGGTTATTTACCTTCTCTTGGTTTATCGGCTACTTATCAGATGAACGATCACAGTAATATTTTTGGATCAGAAGGAGACAGTTATCAGTTTTTAGCATATTTGAGTTGGGATATATTTGATGGATTTAAAAGAGAAAATGAGATTAAAAAAGCAAAAGCTGAACAAAAAATCATTGAAGAAAACTTAAAGTCTATGAAAGATGCCATTTCTTTAGAGGTATACAGTTCGTATCTTGGGGTAGAAGAAGCTAAAACTAATCTAGAGTTAGCAAAAGGGGCATTAGCCAGTGCAGAAGAAGACACAAAAATTATTTTGCACAGATATCAAAATGCCCTCTCTCCATTTATTGATTTATTGGATGCTCAAACGAATTTAGATAATATAAGGGCAAATTTAGTTGATAAAGAGAACAAATATTTTATGTCTTTAGTTGATTTGGAATATAAAAGTGGGACTTTACTTTCAGATTTAGGGATAAAGTAAGACGAGGAGGATAATATGATTAAAAATTCAAGGTTTTTTCTTTTTTATTCGATAATTTTCTTATTGTTTTTATCAAGTATTTTTTTTATTTCAGGGTGCTCTTCAAGTCATAATGGGAAAATAGAAAGTAAAACAATAAGTGGTGTAAAACTTCAAACAGTAAGTGAAACTGATCTGCCAAAATATTTAGAAGCAACTGGAACAGTAAAGGCTAAAATAATAAGCGTTATCACTAGTAAAGTTATGGGGACTATTACTTCGATCAATGTAAAAGATGGTGATATGGTCTCACAAGGTCAAGTATTATTAACCATATACGATCAAGATGCCTCTGAAAGAGTAAGACAGGCAGAGAAAAATCTTGATGCAGCAAAGTTAAATATGTCTTTAAGCAATGCAACTTATATGAGATACAAGGCTTTGTATGATGAAAAGGCCCTAAGTCAGCAAGAGATGGATCAAATTACTACAGAAAAAGAACTTGCTCAAACCAATTATGAAAGAGCAAAAGCTGCTTTGGAAGAGGCTAAAATTATGAGAAGCTTTTATACAGTTACTTCTCCGATTTCTGGGATAGTGTCCTCTAAAAAAGTTGATGTGGGTACTACTGCAATGCCAGGTATGCCATTGCTTGACGTAGAAAACACTTCCAGTTTTGAGTTAGATGCCAACGTTGATTCAAAATATTCTCAGAATTTAAAGATTGGTTCTATTGTTAAAGTTAGAATTGATTCTTTGCCAGAAATAGAAGGGAAGATATCTGAGATAGTTCCTTCAGTAGATCCGATGTCCAGATCATTTGTCGTAAAGGTGGATCTAGGTCCAGGTAATTTTAGGAGTGGAATGTATGGCAAGGCATACTTTAATATTGGTACAAAGAGAGCTATTACTATTCCAGAATCGGCTATTGTTAGAAAGGGCGGATTAATTGGCGTTTACGTTGTTGATGATAAGGGATTGGTAAACTATAGGATGGTTAAATTAGGGGAAAAGTATGGAGAAAAGGTTGAAGTTTTGTCTGGGCTTTCTAATGGAGAGAAGATAATAGTTGAAGGTACTGAAAATGCTTTTGACGGCGCAATAGTAAAAGGGAGTTAGGAGCCAGATATGAAATTCGGTATTGCAGGCAAAATAGCTCAACTCTTTATTAGGTCTAAGCTAACTCCTTTAATTGTTATTACTGCTTTAATTTTGGGAGTTTTTGCTGTAATTGTAACCCCTAGAGAAGAAGACCCACAAATAGTTGTTCCTATGATCGATGTTTTTGTTCGTTATCCAGGTGCTTCGGCAAAGGAAGTTGAGGAAAGGGTTACAAAGCCAATGGAAAAATTCTTGTGGGAGATTAAGGGTGTTGAGTACATATATTCCACTTCTAGGCCAGGTCTTAGCATGGTAACTGTTAGGTACAAGGTGGGAGAGGACATGGAAAAGAGCATTACAAATCTCTATACAAAGTTATTTTCCCATCTTGATCTAATTCCACCTGGGGTATCAATGCCAATTGTAAAACCAAAATCTATTGATGATGTGCCAGTTTTAACCTTAACCCTTTGGAGCAATGAATATGACGGATACGAACTTAGAAAAATTGCTCTTGAAGCATGTGATTATTTGAAAAAGGATAAAGATGTAGCAGAAACACATATCATAGGTGGTCCAAAAAGAGAAGTGAAAGTGGATATAGATCCGATTAAGTTAAAATCGTATCATATATCACCACTTCAGATATCACAGATGATAAGCTCAGCAAATGTCTCCCTTTCTTCTGGCTCTTTTCCTTTAAATAACTATGAATTTTTAGTTGAAACCGGTTCTTTTCTTAAAGATGCAAACGATGTTGGTAACGTAATTGTTGGAGTTTTTAATGGCAGACCTGTTAAACTTAGCGATGTTGCTACCATAACTGATGGACCAGAAGAGGCTAAGGATTATGTCTTTATGGGATTTGGCCCCTCGTGGAAAGAAAGTATACCAGGTATTGAAAGATCGAGCATATATCCAGCTGTTACAATAACGATAGCAAAAAAGAAAGGAACAAATGCAACTGAACTTTCAGATAGGCTATTAGATGATATTTCAAGGTTGAAGGGTACTGTGATTCCAAGTGGTGTAGAAGTAACAACTACAAGAAATTATGGAAATACAGCAAATGAAAAATCAAATGAGTTATTAGAACACATGTTACTTGCAGCAGTTTCGGTTACTGTTCTTATAGGTTTAAGCCTGGGAATTAGGGAGGCTTTGGTTGTTGCTGTAGCTATTCCTGTCACTTTGGCGCTTACTCTTCTTGCAACATATTTATTTGGCTTTACTTTGAATAGAGTTACTTTGTTTGCCTTAATTTTTTCTATTGGTATTTTGGTAGATGACGCCATTGTAGTTGTAGAAAATATACACAGACATTTTAGAGAGAAAGAAGTTTCTATACTTGTTGCAATTCAAGCAGTAAATGAAGTAGGCAATCCTACAATTCTTGCTACTTTCACAGTTATTGCAGCTCTTTTGCCGATGGCTTTTGTTTCTGGAATGATGGGTCCGTATATGAAACCAATACCTATTGGAGCTTCTGCTGCAATGATAATATCCCTTCTCATTGCATTCATAATTAGTCCATGGCTTAGTTACATTGTGTTAAAAAATGTTAAAAGAACAGAAAAAGAGAAAGAAAACAGAATAATATCCTCTTTTAATAAGATATATAGAAAAAATCTTACCTCAATGTTAGAAAGTGGTAAAAAAAGGGTAGCTTTTATAATTTTTACTATAATATGTCTTTTGGCTTCGGTAGCCCTTTTGCCCTTAAAAGTAGTTATGGTAAAGATGTTACCTTTTGATAATAAGAGCGAAATTCAGGTTTTGATAGACACTCCTAAAGGAACTACTTTAGAGACTACGAATGCGCTTGCTGAAAAAATAGCAGAATATATCAGAACTGTTCCTGAAGTTGATAACTATCAAATATATTCTGGCACGGCCTCTCCAATAACGTTTAATGGTCTTGTTAGGCATTATTTTCTTAGAAAAGGTGATGATGTAGCCGATATTCAAATTAACTTGGTGCCAAAGGACGAGAGGAGTGCACAAAGTCACGATATTGCTAAGAGAATTAGAGGACCTATTGACCAAATTGCTAGCGCTTACAATGCTAGAATAAAGATTGTGGAAGTGCCGCCTGGTCCGCCAGTACTCAGTACGTTGGTGGCTGAGGTTTACGGTCCTAACTTTAATGAACAGTTGAAAATTGCTTCTGAAGTTGAAGATATATTTAAAAAGACGCATGATGTAGTGGATGTTGATTGGTTACAAAATGAAGAACAAACAAAATATATTTTCAAAGTTGACAAGGAAAAAGCTGCATATAATGGTATTTCAACCTATGATATTGCCCAAAGCCTTCAAATGGCACTTCATGGTACTGATGTGGGTCTTTTGCATACCGATCACAGTAGGGAGCCAGTTGAGATTTGGGTTCAGGCTCCACTTAAAAATAGAGCAAGTCTTGATGGGCTTCAAAATGTTGCGCTTCCTTCTTCGAATAAGCATATGGTTTCTCTTGCAGAATTGGTGACTTTAGAGAAGACAACAGAAGATCAGCCTATTTACCGTAAAAACCTTAGAAGAGTTGTGTACGTTATTGGTGATGTGGCTGGAAGAGAAGAGAGCCCAATATATGCAATTTTAAGGATGAACAAACCTATTTCTGAAATAAAGGTACCAGGCAACCATCCTCTTAAACTTTATTTTACACATGAACCTCCACTTGGTTTAAACTATTCGGTGAAATGGGATGGCGAATGGCAAATTACTTATGAGGTGTTTAGGGATTTAGGCATAGCCTTTGCTGTTGTTCTAATTATTATTTATGTAATGATAGTGGGTTGGTTTAAGTCATACATTACCCCGTTTATTATAATGGCTCCAATACCTCTTTCTTTAATCGGCATTTTGCCTGCGCATGCACTTTTGAACGCATTCTTTACGGCTACATCAATGATAGGATTTATTGCAGGAGCTGGTATAGTGGTTAGAAACTCAATTATTTTGGTTGATTTTATAGAAATGAAATTGAACGAAGGTGTTCCATTAAAGGACTCTATAATTGAGGGATGTTTAGTTAGGTTTAGACCTATGTTTTTAACTGCTGCTGCAGTAGTGGTTGGTTCAAGCGTGATACTTTTTGATCCTATATTTCAAGGAATGGCTATATCGTTAATGGCAGGGGAAGTGGCAGTGACAATATTCTCTTGGACACTGTTGCCCATTTTATACTTTATATATAAGGATACTGAGATAAAGATTAAAGAAGGAAACATAAAGTTTGACATAAAAAAGATTTTTAAGAGGTGATAATATTATGTATATGGCTCCAACAGACAGTTGGTATCTTGAAAGAGTAATTTTTCTTATTGCTGGAATATTTATATTACTTAGTCTTTTTTTTGGATTTATTTGGAGTCCTTACTGGTTTATTTTAACTTTTTTAGTAGGAATAAATCTAATAATCTTTGCTTTAACAGGTTTTTGCATAATGGCTAATATCCTTTACAAACTTGGACTCAAGTCAAAAATAAAATAATTATTATTAATTGACGGTGAGATGTGTGTAAAATTTTGTTCCGGGATGAATTAAATGAAGCTATTTCTTTAGCAAAGAAGGTAGGAGAATACTTTGACAGGCTGTTTTTAGAAAATCCAAAATTAGCATTGAAAAGAGTTGAAGAACTAGAAGAAAAGATCTATCTGCTTTTAAAAGAGAAATTTCCATCATATGGTTTTCACTGCGAATCTATGGGAATAGTTTCTCAATCAACTCACGATGATGACATATATTGGATAGTTTCTGCTCTTTGTGGAGCTGAGCCATATTCAAAAGGTTATAGGGGGGCATCTGTATCAATCGCCCTTTTATCAAATAGCGAATTGGTATTGGGAGTGGTAAACTCTTTTAATTTCAATGATTTATTTTATTGGGCTAAGGGTTTAGATGGGGTCTATAGGAATGGGCAAAGAACAGACAAGGCTCTTAAGTCTAACGTTGTTCTTACTTCTTATGAGGCTGACAAAAATAGTATTACAAACTCAAGACTTTGCTATCCTTTTAAATACAAGTGCGTTCCGTGTTTTTCCTATAGATTGGCCTTAAGCTCGGTAGGAGAGGGGATTTTTGCAATTGATTGCTCAAGTCCAACGACGTTTACATATGCTGCAGCTCATGCTCTTTTGATCGGAAATGGGTTAAATCTTTTTGACGAATCAGGTAAGGAGATCGTCTATTCAAAACAAGGTTATAGTGGGTGCGGTCAAATATGTTTTGGTGGAGACTACGGGATAATAAAAGAATTTGTGGGTAAAAATTGGAAAAGCGTTCTTTATAGAATGCCTTTAGAAAAAAATCTTGACCTTAATCCAACAGAGGTTCCAAAACTTACTAGTTATATAAAGGATAAGATGTTACTGTCAAAGGTTCAGGGTGCTATGATGGGCTTAATAGTGGGTGACTCATTTGGGTATTCGAATAGTAGCGAAAAGATTATTGACTTTACCATTGAAAATCAAATGTTAGAGCCTGTAAATTCTGAAATAGTTATCATTCTATCAAGAGTACTTTCGAAATACTGTTCATATAATTTTAAAAAGGTTATTGAGTCTTACCTGTATTGGTATAACTCTGAACCTGTAGAAGTAGATTTTGCCCAATCAAGTGCCTTTAGCTCTCTTAAATCAATGAGAAGCATCCCTGAAGGATATTCTTCAGAGTCTATTGATGACGTTACAAACTCGTTTTTGTTAAGGATTATTCCAATATCAATATTGACTTTAAACTCTTCTTTTGAGGAAGCTTTTAAAGTTGTTGAACTAGATTGTAAGATAACCAATCCTAATCCTATTTGTCTAGAGTGTGCAAAAATTCTAACTTATACGTTTAGATTAGCTTTGAGAAGAAAAATATCTAATGCTGAGTTGTATAAGTTTGTACTTAGTTTTCTGGATAAAAGTGAATTTTCAGAGAATATAAAAAAGGTCATAATTGAAGCTCAAAGTAGTGTTAATTTAGATCATACTAAAAAACCTGAAAACGTTTTGGTTTGTCTTCAAAACTTGTTTTATGAATTATTACATTCAAATAACTTCGAAGAATCTATTTTAAAAACATCAATAAGAGGAGGCGATTCATCAAAAAATTGCGCTTTGGTTGGTTCTTTATTTGGTGTAATATATGGAATAGAAAATATTCCCATATACTTTAAGGATAAAATTCTTTCAAGTAGGTCGATAAAAGGATTGCCAAAAATTACTTACCCACGCGCTCAAATATTTTGGCCTGTAGATATTTTAATTATTGCTGAAAATCTTATAAAATGTTAGTAGATTTTTATTTGTAAAGGAGGATTTATATGGATGCAATTGAAGCATTGTTTAGTAGGAGAAGCATAAGGTCTTATACTGATAAAGAAATTCCTTATGAACATGTCGAAACTATTTTAAGGGCAGCTATGTCTGCTCCTTCTGCAGGCGGTAGTAATGTTTGCCATTATATTGTTGTAAAGGATAAGGATTTACTGAAAGAAGTTCTTAAATACCATCAATATGCCCATATGCTTTTACAAGCAAATGTTGGTATTGTTGTAGTTGCTGATCCTGCTCTTGAAAAATATCCTGGTAGATGGCCATTAAATTGTTCTGCTGCAATGGAAAATATACTTATTGCAGCAACTGCACTTGGAATAGGTTCTTGCTGGGTTGGCATTTATCCGGTGGAAGAAAGAATGAATGGGTTGAGAAAGATTTTTGACATTCCAGAGAACTTGATACCGTTTGCTATAGCTTCTCTTGGATATCCGGCTGAAAAGAAAAAACCACACGGTGAACTAAATACTTCAATAATTCATAATAATAAGTGGTAAAAGTAATTTATTAATGGTTTTATTAGAGGTAAAAAATTTAACTTTAGGGTTTTATTCTGAAAAAAATAAAAAATGGTTGAAGGCATTAAATAATATAAACTTTAGCCTTAATAAAAATGAATTTTTGGGTATAGTTGGAGAATCTGGTTCAGGTAAAACAATTCTTGCAAATTCTATTTTAAACTTGATACCAAAACAGGGGAAAATAATATCAGGATCCGTACTATTTAAAGATAAAGATATTCTAAAACTTTCAGAGAATGAAGTTAGAAAGATTAGAGGAAAAGATATTGCGATCATCTTTCAAGATCCGATGAGCTCTCTTCACCCTCTATTAACAGTAAAAGATCAAATAGTTGAGACTTTGCATGCCCATGGATTAATAAATAAGACTGATGCGCTTGATATTGCAATGAATCTCTTAAAAGATGTCAAGATTGATCTACCAGAGTTAGTTTTAAACAAATACCCCTTTATGCTTAGTGGTGGAATTAGGCAAAGAGTAATGATTGCTATTGCTATTTCTTGCAGCCCTGAAATTGTTATTGCCGATGAGCCTACAACTGCTCTTGACGTAACAGTACAAAAAGATATTTTAGCTTTGATAAAAGGTTTTAAAAAAAATTTGAATTTTTCTTTCATACTTGTTTCTCACGACTTAGGGGTAATATGGGAAAATACCGATAGGGTTATCGTGTTGTACTGTGGAAGGATAATGGAGAGTGGCAAAACAAAAGAGGTTTTAAGAAATCCTCTACACCCTTATACATTTGGGCTTTTGTCTTCAATACCAAGAAGAACTGGCAATAAATTAGAAATTCTTAAAGAAATAAAAGGCAGCATTCCTTCTTTACAAGATTTTCCAGAAGAGATATGTCCGTTTTTAGAAAGGTGCAATTTTGCAACTAAAAGATGTCATGATCCTGTATCTTTAGAACAAATAGATGATGATAGATTTGTAGCTTGTTTCAATAAGGGTATGTTTAGATAGTGCTATTTCGGGCTGAAAATATTTGTAAAACTTATTATAAAAAGGGATTTTTCCGATTTGATAATAACAATAATTTAGATGCTTTAAGGGATATTAATATTAGTGTTCAGGAAAAGGATATTATTGGAATTTTAGGTGAAACTGGGTCGGGCAAGAGTACGCTTGGAAGGATTTTTGTGGGATTGGAAAAACCTACCAAAGGTTTGCTTTTGTACAATAACAAAAATATTTTTGATTTAAACAAAAAGGAATTTAGAGAATTTCAAAGGAGTACTTCCTTTATCTTCCAAGATCCTTACTCATCTTTTAATCCTAAGATGAAGGTGTTAGATATCCTTCTTGAACCGCTAATTCTTGGTGGTATTGAACGGGCTAAAAGAAAAGATATAATAGATGAGGTAGTTGAGGATATGGGTCTAAAAAATGATGTTCTTCAGAAATTTCCGTATCAATTTAGTGGGGGACAAAGACAGAGAATTGCTATAGCCAGGTCCTTAATTCTTAAGCCAAAATTTTTGGTTGCCGATGAGCCCGTTTCTTCCCTTGATCTTTCTATAAAGGCTCAGATTTTAAAATTATTTGAAAAGATATATGGAAAAAACGATCTTACAATGATGATAATATCTCACGATCTTTCAATTATCGAATATTTGTGTAATAAATCAGTAGTTCTTTACAAGGGCTTGATAATGGAAGAGGCTTTTACTGAAAAATTATTTAGCAATCCCTTACATCCTTATACTAAGCTTTTAATAGAATCGGTTCCAACTTTGTATTCTACTAGAGCTGAAGATATCAAAACAGAAGTTTTTGAACCTTCACTTGATTTTAATAAAACGAAACTAAGACTGTGCCCATTTTTAGAAAGGTGCAAGCTGAAATTTGATAAGTGTAAAGAGAATCTACCTGAGATTACAGAAGTTGAAACAAATCATAAAGTAAGATGCCACAGATATGGCTAATATTCCCAGAGCATAAGAAGATCATAAGGGATATTTTTTACAATTTCCATATCAATTTTCCCATTTTTAGCCATTTTTTCCAATATTTCAATAGCATCATCGTGTTTAAGCCTATCTGTTCTATATGGTCTTTGTTGTCTAAGTGCAGCATAAACGTCTGAGACAGTCATAATTCTTTGTAAAATTGAAAGGTTGTTTCCCTCTAAACCAAATGGGTAACCGCTGCCATCTAAATATTCGTGGTGAAAAGAAGCAATATCTACAATTTCTTTATCTAATCCTAATGAATTTAAAAATGAATACGTATAATAAACATGAGATTTCATAGTTAGCCATTCATTACCGCTTAATTTGTCAGGTTTTTCAAGAATACTGAGTGGTACGAAGAGCTTTCCGATATCGTGCAAAAAACCAGCGGTTTCGATTTTTTGGCAGTCCATCGGAGAAAATCCCATTGCTTTGGCAATAGAGACAGCAGTATACGTTACGTCAATCGAGTGGAGTTTCGTAAATTCGCTTTTTGCGTCAACCAAATTTTTTGCAATAGATTTAGCAAAACTATTTAATTCTTCGCTGCTTAAGATTTCAAATCTATCTCCAACTAAGTTAGAATTTTCTTTCTTTAATTCATTTAAATCTTTTAACAAAAATAGAAAGGCATCGTTTCTTGAAACCGCTATAAAGGCATCAAGCACCTCTTTAAATGTTCTTTTATCTTTAAAAAGAGAAACTGCTTTTGCTTGTACTTCTTTTGGCTTGGTAAAATTGTTGCTTCTAATTTGAATTTCGATTTCATCTGCAAAAAAGATTATTCTTGATAATAAATTAGTTGTATTCTCATTGTGATGTTCTTTGATAATATAAGCGGTTGTTTCAAAAAAGGGTACGTCACGGAATAATTCATAGCCATTATAAGCGTGATTTTCAAGATTCATTTCTTTTCTACAGTTAAACTCAAGAAGAAGGGAAACTTCATTAGAAAAAGCTCCTATATCGTGTAACAAACTAGCATGATATAGGTCAATTCTTTGGATTTTTTCTAAATTCATCTCTCTTGAAATTAGATTTGAGATGAGACTAACTCTTAAAGAATGTTCGTACGGAGAAGAATTAGAAAGGAGATAAACTTGTGAGAAAGCAATATTTTCAACCAATTTTGTAAGATTTATCTTTTTATAATTAGCAATCATTGTTTAAGATGGTTATTATGTCTTCTGGTTGCTTAATATGTAAGATATCTTTCTCTATCAAAATTTCATCTGGTCTAAAACCCCAAAGCGCACCCATAGGTAAAATTTCTGCATTTTTTGCTGCTTTTATGTCTATTGCAGTGTCTCCAACCATTGACCAATTGTATCTTTCAAATTTTGAAGAAGAAATGATTTCATAGATTGCTGTAGGATCAGGCTTTTTCGGTATTTGAGGTCTTGCGCCCAAAATTTTTAGGAAGGGAAATTTAGGAAAGAAAAAACTTGCCATCTCTTTTGTGAAGGGATCTGGCTTGTTCGAGAGTATTGCAACCATATAATTTTTCTCTTTTAAATACTCTAAAACTTCAGGAATTCCATTATAGGGCTTACTATTTTTCGACCAGTTTTTTCTATAAATTTCGCTATAACTTTTTAGTAATTTTGATTTTAGTTCTTCTGAATAAATATCTTTTGGGATTATTCTTTCTATTAAAACTTCCGAACCCTCACCGACAAATTTTTTATAATTTTGAACAGGATATGGTTTAAGACCAACATCAATAAGAGCCTGGTTTGCGCTTTCTGCAATATCTTCGAGGGTGTCAACAAGTGTTCCGTCAAAATCAAAAATTATACCTTTAATTTTATTGTTTATTGACATATCAATATTTTATTAATAGTTATATTTATAAATCTCTATGAAAAGTTTATTTGCAAGATCTCGATTTAAACTTTTTAATATCCTGTATTCTGTCATTGCAAAGTCTTTTTCGCCTAGTTTCGCTAAAGCAACTCCAATATAATAATGATAATCTGCGTTATCAGGGTCAAGCCTTATTGCGTTCTTGTACGCTTGAAATATCATACCGTTGTCAGATCTGCTTCTAAAAATTTCACCTAACCTTGTAGAAGCTATCAAGCTATCTGGGTCTTTAATTAAGAGATTTTCATATAAAGTTACAGCTTTATCGTAGTTTTTCTTTTCAAAAGCTATATTTGCGTTTTCTAAAAGTTGCTCAGCGCTTTGGTTATTGATTATATTGACAGGGTATAAACTTGCAAGATTTTTAATTGTGTATATTTTGTCAAAAAGGGAATTGGCAAGAGCGATATTTAGATCCTTTAAAGCTCTGAATTGTTGATATGCGTCATATAAGTCTTTTATTTCCACATAAGATAAGCCCAGTTGATATCTTGCATCAGAGAATTTTGGAGTAAGACTTACAGCTTTGGTAAAATTTTCTATTGCTTCTTGATTGTTATGCTGGTTAGAGTATACTAAACCCAGGTTGTAATAGATATAAGCGTTTGAAGGATCCTTTTGTATAGCATTGGTCAAAACTATTATTGCTTCATTATTGCTTCCTAGTTTTCTCAGAGCAATTCCTTTGGTGAGCATAGCATCAACATAATTAGGATCGATGCTTAGAGCTTTTGAGGTAATTTCTACAGCCTTTGAGAGCTGATTAGTTCCTATATAGCATTTTGCTAACTCATCATAGGCTTGGACATAATTTGGATCAGTATCTATTGCTTGTTGGAAAAACATTACTGCCTTGTCAAAATTTGATTCGTTAAGATATTTTTCACCTAAAACAAAATATTCCTTTGCTAAATCAGTTTGTACAGATGCATAAGAAACGTTTACAGAAATGAACAAAATTGAAATCAGAATTAGTAAAGTTTTTTTTAACATATTTTTGACCTCCTTGCTTAACATTTAATATTTTTAAACTATTCTATTCTATTTTATTTGTAAGCGTTCCAATATTTTCAATTACAACGCTTACACTGTCTCCAACTTTCATTGGTCCTACCCCTGAAGGAGTACCTGTCATAATTACGTCACCTGGCAACAAAGTCATTATTGAACTAATAAAACTAACCAAGAAATCTGGCTTGAATATAAGGTTTGATGTGTTAGATCTCTGTTTGATTTCGTCATTTAGAAGTAATTTAATATCTAAAGAGCTCGGGTCAATTTCTGTTTCTATCCACGGTCCTATTGGAGCGAACGAATCAAACGATTTTGATCTTGTCCATTGAATATCTTTTCTCTGGAGGTCTCTTGCTGTTACGTCGTTGCCACAAGTGTATCCTAATATATAGTTTTTAGCATCTTCAATCATTACATTTTTTGCTGTTTTTCCAATTACTACAGCAAGCTCTGCTTCATAATGTAGTTCTTTAGTCTGTGGTGGATAGTAAATTGGGTAGTTAGGGTGATTGATCGCTGTAGACGGTTTTAAAAAAAGGACAGGCTCATCTGGTAGTTTTTCTTTCATTTCGTTTGCATGGTCCATATAATTCAAGCCTACGCATATAAATTTAGAAGGAGAAACGGGTGATAGAAGCTCTATTTCATCAAAACTTACCCTACTTGAGCTTCTTTTAATAGAAAGTAAGAAATCTTCTTCTAAAACTACTACTTCATTTCCTTCGATTACGCCAAACTTTGTTTCGTCTTGAAATCTAAACCTTAATAATTTCAATTTGTTGCCCCCTTAAATTTTTTGTAGGAGTTTTCTTTTTCTTATTTCGAGAAAAATCTCATCCACCAAAATTTTTGACCTTCTTTTTTTTGCTCACCCTTTAAATTGTTAAATAACTCCATTAAGGTATTATCGGATTCTTTTTTCAATCTGGATAATTCCTTCGCCCTGACAGGCCTCGCAGCGGCCCCACTTGACGTTAAACGAAAATCGGCCGGGCTGGTAGCCACGGATTCTGGCGTCGGG
>NZ_JBRCUV010000023.1:0-12316 GCF_053498235.1 Thermodesulfobium sp. | reverse complement strand
AACAGTACCTTGAGAGACTAAACGGGTGTAATAGTGCTCCCATGAAATTACTCAGTGAAAATTCATATTTTAAGGAATTCCTGAGTAGTTTCAAACCCTTGGAGTGTGGAGAGAATAAATGTCTATAAAAAGGGGAACTATAAGATGATAGATAAGCTTTTAAAACAGGTAGATGAGCAAGAAAAAAGGTTAATGCAAATAGTTTCTGAAACTGTTAAAAAGACTGTATCAGAAATGGGCTTACCTACTAAAGATGATATGGAAAAAATTTTAAAGAGACTTGATGACATAGAAAAGAAGAACTCCTAGAAAAAATGAGATAGTTAATTGTGTTCCTTTTTGAATTAGATAAGAGTTATAGGGAATTAAAGCGATATTTCAAGATATTTTCTATATTAATTCGTTATGGTTTTGAAGATTTACTTGATAAAGTTGAAGAACGATTAAGATTTAAATTCTTTTTATTTTGGCAAAAAGGTATCTTTAAGAAAGAAAAGGGAGGTGTTGAGCGCCTTTCTACGCCCGAAAGAGTGCGGCTAGTTTTAGAAGAACTTGGCCCTACTTTTATAAAGTTTGGCCAGATATTAAGTTGTAGACCAGATCTTCTGCCTCCTCAATTTATAAAAGAATTGAGTAAATTACAAGATAACGTTGCTCCATTTCCATTTGAAAATGTAAAAGAGATTGTAGAAAGTCAGTTAAAAAAAACTATTAATGAAGTTTTTACTTCTTTTGAAGAGGTTCCTATAGCTGCAGGTTCTTTAGCTCAAGTGCATAGAGCAGTATATAAAGACAAAGAAGTAGCCGTTAAGGTTCAAAGGCCTGGAATAGAAAAAATTGTTGAGTTGGATATTAAGATTTTATACGATTTTGCCTCATTATTAAAAAAACACTTTCCTGAAATTGGCTATTATGAACCTGACAAAATTGTCGAAGAATTCGCTAAAACTATTAGGAAAGAGATGGATTTTATTAGAGAGGGTAGAAACATTGAACGTTTTAGAAGATGTTTTAGAAATGACGACAAGGTTTATTTTCCGAAAGTTTATTGGGATTTATCTGCTCCAAAAGTTTTGACAATGGAGTATATAAATGGTTATAAGCTTTCTGAAATTGATAACCTTTTGAATTTAGAGATAGACAAAAAAGCTATAGCTCTCAACGGTGCTAATTTCATTTTAAAAGAAATTTTCGAGTGCCATTTTTTTCATGCTGATCCTCATCCGGGAAACATATTCCTTCTACCCAAAAATGTAATGGCTTTTGTAGATTTTGGTATGGTAGGCGTTCTCGATGATTCCATCATAAATTGGATTACTAACATCTTAAACGCCATTTTATATAAGGATGTAGATTTATTGGTAAAGACTATATTAAGTCTTAATATAGCTCCAGTACCAAAGGATACGATCAATTTTAGGATTGATCTATTTGATTTTTTGGAACGTTATTATGAGGTTCCATTAAAAGAACTTAATGTAGGAACGCTAATAGAGGAATTTTTAGATATAATGAGAAAATACAGAATTCGTTTTCCCACATCTTTAGTACTAATGTTGAGAGCGCTCGTAATTCACGAAGGAATTGGTAGAGTACTTTATCCAGAATTTAACATGATAGAATACCTGAAGTCTCATATTAAAAGTTTGACGTTTAAAAGGGTTAATTTTTCTAAAGTATATAAGGACTTCTTTTTTGCAGTAGAGGATGCAACCTTATTTCTTAGAGATTTGCCACCTAATTTAAGAGAAATTTTATTAAAATTAAGGGATGATAATCTTACAATTAAGTTTGATCACAAGGGATTGGAAGGTCTTATTAATCATTTGGACAAAGCAAGCACTCGTCTTAGTCTAGCTATGATAATTGTTGCATTAATGATTGGTTCATCAATGTTATTTCAGTTTCAAACAAGTTTTAAGATATTTGGTTATCCATTATTAGGATTTTTGGGCTTTGTCTTGGCAGGTATATTGGGTTTAAGATTATTTATTGAAATTTTAAAATCTGGAAAGTTGTGAAAAAGATATACATTTACTAATATTAAAAGCTTAAATGTTAAAATATACATATATTTATCTTATTTAGGGAGATTGATATTAATTTGTCTATAACAAATTTAGGTTTAATGAAAGCATCGATTGTAATTTTTTGTAACGTAATACTTTTAATTGCTCTATTCTATTTAACTAAAAGGAAAAAGATTTTATATTATAAAAAAGGCGGAATGCTCTACTTAGGCTTTATGGGGGTTGCTGTAATCACGATGATGGACGAACTAACTTCTATATTTTACGCCCCTGGCGAAGCATTCCACTTTATAGGTGAACACGCTTTATTTTACCTTGTTTTTACCTTTGCAATGGTAACTTTATATTCTTTTTCGTTAACTGAGGTAGCGGAAATTCTTGAAAAAAATAACCTAAAAGGGGGTGGTGTATATAACTTTTCATATCTGGTTCTTGGTCAGACCTTTTCTTTTATAGCCGTCGCCTCTATAATAGTTGACTACATTACTACTGCTGCAATGTCAAGTGTTTCTGCGATAGATAATATCCACTCGCTTTTGGCATTTCCTCATGAACTGAAGATGGTTTTTGAGGTATGTATTATTTTATTCATTACCTTTCTTAATCTTATAGGTATCAAGGAAAACGTTAAGGTAACTTATTCTATATTTATAGCAGCAGCAATTATACTTGTGAATGTTGCTATACTTGGACTCTTTAATTTTAGTTCAGGTTTACCTTTCTTGATTAACGCATATCAATATAGCTTAAAGGGGATATTCAATACAAACCCAATAAACTCTTATATGAACATCACTTTTAATATGTCGGCTACTATACTTGCATTTTCAGGTATTGAATCTGTTTTACAAACACACTCTCTCGTGGAAAACTGGAAGACTATTAAAAAGGCATATATTACGCTTGCGTTGACTGTCGGTATTATAATACCTCTAATAGGAACCCTTGCGCTTTCTCAGGTGCCTGACCCATTTAATCACTCTGAGGACCTTATCACATTTTTCTCCCGTATGCTTGGTGGCTTGCCATTAGCGATAGTGGTTGTAATCTTGGCGACTGTTACTTTGATATTTGCTGTAAATACTGCTATGGTAGCATCAGTTGAGCTTTTAGATAGAGTTGCGGAAAAGTATAAGTTTTCACCGCTGACTAAAACAAATAGATTTGGCGCAGCTTATAGAATTATTATTATTATGTCTGTTGCCTTTATTTCGATAATTTTAGTTACATCTGGAAATCAACACACTGTTGCACAGATGTATGCAATTGGTCTTGTCGCTACATTTGTAATTAATCTTTTTAATCTTATAGTTTATAGAGCGTATAGAGGTAGAGAGGATGTAAAAGAGTACTCGACAAGCATTATTACCAATAGTTTTCTTTTTTTACTGTTTTTAGGTAGCTTTATATTTTTGCTTAAAGATAAACCTGATGGCGCTCTTTTGTGGACATCTTCGCTGATTGTCTTTTTGATATTTGGAACTATTATTATAAAGAATAAGAATATTGATAAGGCTATAAAGGTATCTACTGAAAAACCTCAAGACGTAATAAATTACATAAAGGAAAACGATATATCAAATATTCACATATACTTTAGGAGACCTATGGAACGTAATTTTGAAAGGGTTGATGATTCTTCGAAGATATACGTAACGTTTTTTATGTCACGACAGAAAATACCAGAGAGAATATCTAATAATCACTTTATAATTCCGGTAAACCATTTTTGGGGCGTTGATGGTGGTATAAACGGTCTGCTTGGTTTATTGCAGGAAAGTTTTCCAGATAAAAGGATAGTTATTCATATAGGGTGGCCTACTTCTTCCTGGCTTGAAAGACTTGCTATGGGGTTAAGAACCTATCACATATTGAGATTGCCGACGATTTATCCAAAATTTGAATTTAAGATGGAATTTTTTCCTCAAAAGGAACCAAAGAAGAAATAGAATTTTGGATGTGTTAATTTTTTGAGGCCTTAGAACGAAAACCTATAGTATAAACCGACAAATGTTCCTCTATTGAGCGACGTGTCATTTGTAATTGAGTTTTTCATAACAAAAGAGGTTGTTTTTGAAAGCTGAAGATCTGCTTGATAAGTAGCTTGAGGCTTTGCTTCAAGCGTATAAGTAACAGATGTTGAAACCCTTTTGTTCCAGGATTTTGATATAGAAATTTGCGGTTTTCCGTCGACGGACATACCAAAGGACAATCGGGATAGACCTAATGCTCGTTTTATTGGTTCAAATAATATTCCCTGGGCTTGGGACACCGCAGCTATTGGAGACATTGCTGCGACTGTTGAGGAGTAAACAACTGGGTTTTTACCTGTGCCAACTAGAGCTATTATTTGCGACTCAGTTAGTTCAGGTATTGATGAAAAGGAAAGTTTTGGGCTTTCTATTTGCCCACTTACTGTAAGATATACCTTATATTCTGATATGCTAGTTTGCGCTAAAATATTTACGCTGTGACTAAGGGGAGTATATTTTATATCTCCTTTTGTAATCTGAAATGGCTGATCGAAAACCGAAATCCTTCCTGAATTGACATTAAGATCGGCAAATATTAGTGGGTTGTTTAGTGTTCCGGCAACTTTGACATCTCCCGTTGGATAGAGAGTAAAGAAGTCATTTTGAAGCAAAACATTTTTTCCAATGTTTATGTTGAGATCAAGTTTGATGTTGGGAAGAGCTGAGGCAGCAGCTTCAGCAAGACCCATATGTCCCCTTGTAAGGTTTATATTACCCTTTAACACGGGATTAAATATACTGCCTCCGAAATTCAGATAGAAATCTGCTAAGCCGTTATATGTTTTCCCAACGTCAACATAGAAATTTTTTCCTAAAACGTTTATATCTAAATCTTTTGATTTGGCATTTATTTTCCCATCTAGACTTGCTATTCCGCCATCTTCAATAATGTATCCGGTCATGTTTATTGCATCCCCATCAAGTTTTGCACTAAAATCTTTTATTTTAACTTCCCTGCCACTTACTAATAACGACATGTTAGATATATTTGCATCTCCATTTAGAGTTGGTGAGTCAAAGCTGCCTGATACTTGAAGATTTACATCTCCCTCACATGATTTTATGGACATATTCTTGGGTAATAGAAATGAAAGCAGTGTTATGCTTGAATTTGATATTGAAAGCTTTAAGTTAGCGGTCTCATTACTTTTTAGTGCCTCTTTATTCATTGGCAACGTTCCCTTAAGGTTTGCTATGTGTCCGTCATTTTCTAAGGAGATGTTGTTTACCTTAAGAAAGGGATAGTCTAATGATACATCCATTGATAGCTTTCCACCGCTTTTACCGTTATAATAAATATTATTTGATGTAAGGTTTATATTACCTGTGGTGGTAAGCTTAGAGTGGTATATGTTAAAAGTAGAGTCTGCAAGCAAACTAAATCCTTCAGCATCTATTGGGTAGTTTATAGTTTTTCCACTGATATTTAAATCGGGAGCTATAGAGCCTGAAAAATTTAATTCTCCACCGCCCTTGTAAAGATGTGCGCTGTCAATAAAAAATTCATTGTCGTTGCCATGAAAACTAATGTTAGCGCTTGAAAAAGAATAAAAATTCGAATTGAAATCCTTTATAATTGCTTTTCCTTGCCAGTTTCCATTATCGTAACTTACTTCAAATGACGTGGTACCTTCAAGATAGGTATTTGGATGATAAGGCTTGATATCTTTTATTACATCCTGATAAAACGAAAGATACGATTCAGGTGAAAGTATTGTAATGCCCTTGTTTAGATCTAACGAAAGCACGTGGTATAAAATCCTGTTTGAGGGGGGGTTAGGAAATCCTCTTATTGTTCCAATATTATATAAAAATTTTAAATAAGGCTTTTTGATTATCTTTTCTCCTTCAAGGGTAAAAGGAGAAAGTTGATATAAGGCGTCAAGGGATATGTCTTTGCCGCTTGCTACGAATTTATTTTGGTTTCCCTTGATATAAGCTGTATTTGCGCCTGAAAACAAAGAGATATCAAACTCTACGTTATTCAGGTTTTTTGAAGTTATAGACCCTGCTCCCTTTAAAGAAGCTCCATATCTAGTTAACATTGAGAAGCTAACTTTTGAATTCAAACCACTATTTAAAGAGTATTTCAAATTGAAGTTTGCAGAGCCGCTTTCTACTTCCAGAAAATCTTTTAGATTTAGGTGTATTTCAGATGACAGGGTTTCTTGAGCGATCTCGCCAGAAAAGTTTCCTGATCCTATGGTGCCAGAGAAGTTTATGGGATTTTGTGATAAATCTATAATAGAATTAAAATGAATTTGTCTGTTATTAAAAGGCAAATTTCCGTCAATCTGAGCTAGGTCTCCTTGTTTGTGTAAGCTAAAGTTTACATTTCTATAATTTCCTACAAACGCTACGTTATCACCCTTTGTAGCATATCCTCCGAAAATGGGATAATCAAAAAGGCTTGCTTCTAAGTTACCATATGACGAAAGTCCATCTGTATTTATATTGCCACTTACATTCTTTAACTCAATATTGTTAAACGACATGCTTGGTGCATAAAACTTGCCATAAAAAAATGGTGCATTAACGCTGTCTGTATACAGGTAGGCCCTTACATTTGATTTCAGCTGGGTTAAGGGATAATCTGGCAGAAAAATTTGTGCCTTGCCGTCAGATTCTAGGTTATAAGATAGGCTTATTTTAATTGGGCCAAAGTCAGATTGTTTGGAGGAATAATTTAAATTTAAATTTGGATAATTGATGTATAAATCGAGAGGTCCGCTAAAAATTTTATTGTCAACAGCTGTTGTCAAACTTTCTGATGAGATGTAAATATTTGTAATTGGCTTTTCTTTGTATAGAATAACACTTCCCTCGCCTGAGACTTTCCCTGATTTTATGGATATCCTTTTATCCAAATTAATGAATTGCAAAAGCTCTCTTGCCTCTACATTTTGCGCGTTGAACAAAAATTCTTTTTTATCAGGCTCAATTTTTACTGTGCATTCTATATTTTGGTGATCTGAATTTGAGATTGCTTTAAGATTTAACGTGTTGTTTTCTACAAAACCAAAAGCAACTACTGGAAGAACAACTGTGCTATTTTTTATGATTAAAGTGGAGTTATAAGCGTTTAGCATAAAGTTTGCAGGTGGAGCACCTTCTTTTGGGGTGAAGGCCTCTAAAATATCTTCTGGTAGAGAAAAACCTTTATTTTTAGTAAATAACAAATTTAAAGAGGCATTATATAGTGTAATTTCAGTTGGAGTTATCTTAAAGGGCATTAGAGATATAATAAAGCTAATCTCAACCCTTTTTGCTTTGAAGTCATTTCCAATATTTGCGTTATATAAGGTAATCTTGTTTAAGCCAATTTTGGCCGACTGAAAGCTTGTCCCTTTTGGTAGATTTGAACTTATCTGAGGATATATATAAAATTTTTTTATATTGTCAGCGTTTAAAAGGAGGATTAAACAAAGAAAACACAATAAAACACCCCCCACACAAGCACACTTTAAGCACTTTAATGCCATTTGAAATCTGATGGCTTTAAGTTTTTTATAAAATCTTTAAACTTTTTGGTTTCCTCCTCTTCATCATCAATTTCTTTTCTTACGAAGCTTACCGACGATGACTCGAAAAGATCTCTTTTGACGTATATGGGGGCAAGAAGTCTTACTGCAATTGCAATCGAGTCTGACGGTCTACAATCTAGATACTCTTCTCTATCATTTTGAGAGATTACTATTTGGGCGTAAAATACACCGTCTTTTAGAGATTCTATAATTACCTTTACAACGTTTAAGTCAAACACTTGCATGATATCGCTTATAAGGTCGTAAGCGATAGGTCTTGGGGGCTTTATTTTTTCTATTGCCATAGCAATAGCCCCAGCTTCAAAGGGCCCTACCCATATTGGCAAAACTCTATCCGAATCAATTTCTTTTAGTATGACGACAGTTTGATTATTGGTAGGGTCTATTGTAACGCCCAATACCTTAACTTCAACTAGTTCTGTAGCCAATCTTATCCCCTCTGTTCACTCCTTGTAATTTCTTATAAAAACGACCTAGAATTTCATTAAACAAAGCTTTAATAAAATCTCTCTCCACAATTTTTGGATGTGGAACAACAAGGTCCTTCTCAACTATTTTGTAAGAGAGATTTAATATTTCCATCATATCATTATTCCCTATATAATAATTATAGCTTAATATATCAATGTCAATAACCCTAGGCCCATATCTAAAAGTTTCAAATCTGCCAATTTCCTTTTCAATGTGTTTGCATATATAAAGGAGAGCTTTGGGAGAAAGTTTTGTTTTGATTAGTATCAAACAGTTTGCAAAGTTCGGTTGGTCTGTAATTTCAAGAGGGTCGGTGCTGTATATGTGTGAGACAGCGATGACCTCACAGCAATTTTTTTTTAAAAATCTTATTGCCTTTTTTATATATTCTTTTCTATAACCGATGTTTGAGCCAAGAGACAAAAATGAAAATGGCATTAAATAGCTACTTTTCTCATTTCCTCTGCCATGTCGCAAGCAAATCTTATTTCTTTTGGATCATGAACCCTAAGTGCATGTATACCCTTGTATACGCATATACTAGACATACTAATGGTTGCAGGCAACCTCTCTTCGGTCGGAAGGCCATTTGAAACTGCTCCAGTAAAGCTCTTTCTGGATGGTCCTATGATGTGAAGAAAGCCGTCTTTTAGAAACCTTTCATAATTTGAGCACAGTTTTAGGTTATCCTTAACGCTCTTTCCAAAGCCAAGGCCAACGTCTAAAAGTATGTTTTCTTTTGTAAACCCTCTATTTAGAGCTTTTTGTGCTTGTGAATGTAAAAACTCTGAAATTTCGCTAAAAATATCACTATATTCAGGGTTAATTTGCATTTCCTTTGGGTTTTTCTTCATGTGCATTATAATTAATCCTGGTTTGGGATTAAAGGATGCAACTGTATTGAGCATGCCTTCGGTTCTAAGACCAAAGATATCATTTATTATAATTGCGCCTTCTTCAAGGGCGATTTTTGCAACTTCTGGTTTATAAGTATCGACTGATACGGGTATATTATTTTTAACTAGCTCTTTTAAAACTGGCAAGATCCTTTTTATTTCAATCTCAGATGGGGTAGGATCTACAAACGGTTTTGTAGATTCCCCCCCCAAATCTATTATATCTGCGCCTTCTTCAATCATCTTGAAGGCTCTCTTTACGGCTATATCTGGATTTTCCCATTTACCACCATCATAAAATGAATCAGGGGTAACGTTTAGAATTCCGAGGATAATAGTTTTTCTTAGGTCAAAACTTTTGTGTCGTGCTTTAAACTTCATATGATTCTCCCAAAGATCAGGCTAAGAACTTCAGACCTGGTAGAAGAAGAAGCCTTGAAAGCTCCTCTCAGGGCAGAGGTTACTGTGGTATGGCCTGGTTTTTTAATTCCTCTCATGCTCATACAAAGGTGTTCGGCCTCTACAACAACTGCTACTCCTAAAGGGTTTATGCCCTTCATAATTGTCTTGGCAATATCTGATGTTAGTCTTTCTTGAAGCTGAGGTTTTTTTGAGAGAATATCAACTACTCTTGCAATCTTAGAAAGTCCTACCACTCTGCCATCTTTGGGAAGATATGCTACGTGTGCCCGACCTATGAAGGGTATGAGATGATGTTCGCAAATAGAATAAAAAGGGATATCCTTTATGAGCACCATTTCGTCTGTATTTTCGTGATACTCTACATTTAACACCGAAATAGGGTCTTCATTTATGCCTGAAAAGATTTCCTCATACATTCTTGCCACTCTTTCAGGGGTTTCCTTGAGGCCTTCTCTCTCAGGATTTTCTCCGATTGCTACCAATATATCGTATACTGCCCTTTTAATTTTTTCTTGATCCAACTTTGTCTCCTGCCTTTTTTATTTTATTAAAAACTAGTAAATTCTCATGTTTCTTAATCTCCTTACTCTTTCTTCAAAGGGTGGATGCGTGCTAAAGAGATTAGCAATAAAATCGCCTTGCAACGGATTTACTATGTACATATGAGAGAGAGCAGGGGAGGTATCTGATGGAATCATTTCTACTCCTCTGTGTAGTTTTTCCAACGCATCAGCTAAAGCATCCGGGTCGCGCGACAACTTTGCGCCTTCTTCATCGGCTAAAAACTCTCTCGATCTAGAGATTGCAAATTGAATGAGCATGGCTGCAATTGGTGCAAGTATTAACATCAGTATACTTCCTACAAGGGCTAAGGGATTGTTGTTGTCATCCCTTTCCCTATCAACCCCGAAAAACATTGCCCAACGAGCCATATCTGCTACAAAGGTTATAGTGGAAGCAAGTACAGCCGCAAGGCTGGATATTAAGATGTCCCTGTGTTTTATGTGACCGATTTCATGGCCTAAGACTCCCTTTAGTTCTCTTGCATTGAGCAACCTTAATATACCGCTTGTCACTGCTACTGCAGCGTGTTCTGAGTCTCTGCCTGTTGCGAAGGCATTGGGTGAGGGATCATCTGTAATGTATACTCTTGGTTTAGGTATGTTGGCTCTATAGCTGAGTTCTTCTACAATGTCGTGAAGGATTGGAGCTTCGTCTCTTGATACCTCTCTAGCGCCTGTCATTTTTAGAACTATCTTGTCAGAAAACCAGTACGAAACAAAATTCATTCCTAATGCAATTAAGAAAGCTATTAGAAGGCCACTTTTTCCACCTACTAGGCCGCCCATGCTGATCAAGATTACGCTTAAAAGTCCAAGGAGTAAAAAGGTTTTAATTTGATCTCCCATTTGCTTTTACCTCCTTTGCATATGGCTTTAACCAATTTTCAATTGTATTTATGCTTGTTTCGCCTACATTTACATCCTTTATAACTCCAGATGGAGCTATAAAAAATACTGTTGGAATTGAATTAACTTTGTATAACCTTGCTACCTGCCCGTCTTTATCAGGAAGAATAGGAAATGATACCGGATAATCGCTGATAAATTTTAAAATTCTACTTTCTTCATCTTCTACGTTAATTCCAAATACCAATACATTTTCTTTGAATGATCTGTATAGTTTATTAATTTCTGGCATTTCTACCCTGCAATGTGGGCACCATGTTGCCCAAAAGACTAGTAAAATGGGCTTTCCTCTATATTGTGATAACTCTACTTCAAAACCAGCCATATCTTTTAATTTGAAATCTGGTGCTAATTTGCCTATTAGCTGATTTTCATTTTCAGTTCTTGTAACTTCTTTTTGTTCAACCCTTTGACCACATCCAGATAAAGCTAAAATTAAAGCTATAAGTATGATAAAAAAGATGTATTTCAAGGTAAAAATATCTCCTACACTCTTTATATATTATTCTAACAAAAAAATATAGCATGTTCAAATTAAAATTGGGTTAATATTATAACCAACCTATCTTGTGTGCGAAAAATTCATCTCTTAAATTTTTGTTTACAAATCCCTATCTATATGGTTAAATAATCAAAAAAAAAGGGGGTTTGTGTGCAGATAAATGATTTAACATTTATGTGGGAGCTTCGCCATTGTGCATACTATCCTGAATTTGAAAAGGAAAAGGTAGTTTATTCTGAAATTGTTAGACAACCACAATTTTATCTTGATATAGATGGATTTTATGTAGAAGCTACAAGTTTTCTAATGACTGGAGAAAATACAAAATATATCTGTGGCTTATTAAATTCAAAACCAGTCACTTTCTTTTTTAAAAAATATTACGCTGGTGGTGGATTGGGTGAAGAAGGTTACAGATATAAAAAATCATTTCTAGAAAATTTGCCTATTCCTCCCATTACCCCCGCGAACGAGTCAATAGTAAGACAAATAGAAACACTAGTAGATAAAATTCTCACTGCTAAACGACAAAATCCCAATGCCGACACAAGCCGCTTAGAGCGAGAAATTGACCAGTTAGTTTATAGGCTTTATGATTTGACAGAGGAAGAAATAAAGGTAATTAAAGGTGGGGTGTAAGCTTACTTGAAGGAAGAATTAAACAATATAATTGATTTTTATTTATTGGGTTGCTTTAACGACTTTATAACTCATTATGAAGGACTCAAAGCTGACGAAATTACAGATCTTTGTAGATATTGTTATATAGACTCTCTCATCTACTTAAATAGATTTGAAGATGCAAAGGGTATTTCGGAAAAACTTAATAGTCCCGAATGTGAACTGCTTAATTTTTATATTAACCTTTTTATTTTCGATTCAATGCCGTCTTATTATTTTTCTGATAAAGATGTTGAAAAATGCGACTTTTTCGGTGAATTTGATAA
>NZ_JBRCUV010000022.1:0-6608 GCF_053498235.1 Thermodesulfobium sp. | reverse complement strand
AAAAAGGTAGTGCAAAATTTCTTTATCTAATGTAATATTATATTTAGTCATCGTCCACCTCCAATAGTTTTGGTGTGTGTTAACTATATTCTATCAGTGTACGATGACCTTTCATATTTCTTTATTGATAATCATTTCACTTTTACAGAAAATTCTGTACGTTACTCACTACATTTTTTACAAAAAAATAAAATATTAGGAAAAATTGCTGTATTTATAGGGATTTTTAGGTTCTTAAATAAAAAAAGGTGTCAAAGTCAGGAAAAAAGGTTTCAGAATTAGAGGATAAGTCTTTTGCTGCAATTGCATCAGAAGGCTCTGCACAAGTCTATCATTTAAACGTTTTGGCTCGTGACATTCAAATGAACGACTCAAACGTTACAAGATTTTGGGTTGTCACAAATACAGATAGACAAATCAATAATGGCGATCACTATATTTTGACATTAACTGGCGACGATAATTAGGTAGTGAAATTACTTAACTTTTTAGAAAATAGCGGTTATAAGATTGACTATATTCATGATATACCCAGAAAAACCTACTTAGGTGATAATATATATTTAGTCGAGTTAAATTCAAATTCAAACTCCACCAGTATTAATGACATAATAGATGATAATGTCTATTCTGATTTAAATATTCATATTTTAGGCAGATATTAAAAAGTTTTTATAAAATTATTTTCGATTTAAACCTCTCATAAGGGTAATATTTTTTCTATAGTGCAGGCGCATGCCTTGTATTCGGGTATCTTTGCAACAGGATCAAGTGCGTTGATAGTAAGTATATTTGCATTTGTTTCAGAGAAATGAAAGCTCACAAATACAACACCCTTCTTTGGTTTCGTTGATATTTTAACATTTACATTGATTTCTCCACGTCTTGTCTTAATATTAACCCTATCGCCGTTCTTAATACCGAGCGCTTCGGCATCTTCAGGGTTAACTTCTGCAAAGTTTTCTGGAACGAAATTTTCAAGCACCTTCACTCTTCTGGTTTCATTTCTTGAGTGATAGTGGAAGAGTATCCTGCCAGTTGTAAGGATAAATGGATAGTTATCATCTGGTATTTCAATAGGTGACTGGAATTCTACACTGCTAATAAGAGCTTTTTCATTAGGACGTTTGAATTTGCCTTCATAGTATAGAATCTTTGTGCCTGGATGCGTTTCATCTGGACAAGGCCACTGCAAAGAATTTTCTTCCAATCTTTCGTAGGTTATCCCTTTTAATGTAGGTGTGACTTCTCTTATTTCGCTCCAAATTTCTTTCTCATTCTTATATTGCATTGAATATCCCATACGAGTTGCAACTTCACAAACTATTTGCCAGTCATCTTTTATGGATTGTGATGGACTTCTTGCAGGACTTAGAAGCTGAACTCTTCTCTCTGTATTGGTGAAGGTGCCGAACTTTTCATAGGCAGCTTTAGCAGGGAAAACCACATCTGCAATCTGAGCAGTTTCAGAAAGAAAAATATCTTGCACTGCTAAGAATTCGAGTTTTTCAAAGCTTTTCTTTGCGTGAGTAACATCTGCTTCAGTAACAAGAGGATTCTCTCCCATTATATAAACTGCTTTGAGCTTTCCTTCAAGTATCAAATCCCCAAACTGTGATACTGCATAGCCAATGCTCTCAGGGAGCTTTACCTTCCAAAATTCTTCGAATTTCTTTCTAATATTTTCATCTGTTACTCTCTGATAACCTGTATATACGTCGGGCAAGACGCCAACATCACACGCACCCTGTACGTTTGACTGTCCTCTTAAAGGAATTATACCATTTCCTTCCTTGCCTATATGGCCTGTAATAAGAGCAATGTTTGCAATTGAAATAACGTTATCAACTCCCACGTGGTGTTGTGTTATGCCCATTGTGTAAAAAATCATTGAGTTTGGGCCTTTAGCATAGGCAATCGCCGCATCTTCTATAAGCTTCTTATCAACACCTGTAATTCTTGAAATATCATCAAGATCGCAATTTTCAAGATTTCTTAAGAGACTTTCAAAACCTTCAGTATGATTATAAATAAATTCTTTATCAATTAGCTCTTTGTCGACAATAATTTTCATCATAGCATTTAATAGTGCTACATCAGTTCCTGGATAGTGTTGGATAAATGTGTCAGCATATTTCGCAATATCTGTATTTCTTGGATCACAAACAATTAGCTTTGCTCCTCTTTTTTTCTTGTTTTCTTTAATAAATTGAGCTATTACAGGGTGGGTTTCAGTTGTATTAGAACCAATAACAAACATTACATCTGCGTTTTCAATGTCTGAAATTGGGTTTGTTGCGGCACCTGCTCCAAATGCTTTGCCCAATCCTGTAACTGTTGAAGCGTGACACAATCTTGCACAGTGGTCAATGTTGTTTGTACCAACTGCAGCCCGCGCAAATTTTTGTATTACATAGTTGTCTTCGTTTGTGCAACGAGCAGAACCAAGAACACCAATTGCATCAGGACCATATTTTGCTTTAATTTCAAGTAATTTATTTGCGGTATAATCAAAGGCTTCTTCCCATGAGACCTCTCTAAAAACTCCATCTTCTTTTATAAGGGGTTTTGTAAGCCTCTCAGAAGAGTTCACATACTCATAACCATATCTTCCCTTGACACAGAGTCTTCCTTTGTTAGGTTCTTTGTTTTCAATGGCTTTTGCCATAACAAGTTTGTTGTTTTTATCTTTGTAAAGCGCAAGGTTACATCCAACGCCACAATACGCACAGACAGTTTCAGTTTTCTTAAATTTAAATATTTTCCCCTTTCCAATGCGAGGTTTTTCAATAAGCGCTCCGGTTGGACATGCTTGAACGCATGCTCCACAAAATTGGCAATTTGTTTTCTCCAATGCTAAATTGAAAGGGGTAGAAATAACAGACTTATAACCCCTCATTGCTATACCAATCGCTTCAACTATTGCCTGATTTTCGCAGGCGCCAACGCAACACCTACAAAGCACACACTTCTGTGGATCAAACTGGATAAATAAATTTGTATCCCAAGCAGTTTCAATTGGACAATAAAATGCATCTTTTTCATCAAGAAATTGGCTCTTTTTTATACCGAATTGATAAGCAAGATCTTGAAGCACGCAATCTCCATCTTGATCGCAGGTCATACAGTCCAATGGGTGATGAGCAAGTAGGAGCTCAAGATTCGTTTTTCTTGCTTCGTATATAACTTCTGAATCTGTTGTGATTTCCATTCCTTCAGAAATTTCTGTAATACAAGCTCTTTGTAAGGTTTTTACTCCTTTAATTTCTACTACACACAAACTACAAGAGCCTTCTTCTGAAATATTCTCGAGATAACAAAGTGTTGGTATTTCAATACCAACTTGTTTACATGCTTTTAGAATTGTAGTACCTCTTTTAAACTGATAAGGCTTTCCGTCAATTCTTACATTTAATAAGTCATTCATTTGAAATCTCCTTTGTCTGCTTCTTTAAATTCACAAAAACTTTTAATACAGTTTTCATTTATAAGTTCATAACACTCTCTATTAACTTTTAACTTTCCAGAGTTTAAACTTAGCAATTTGTCTTAAATCAGATATCAATTAATATAATTCAAGAACTCTTTTAAGTTTTTTATTTACTTCATCGAACAAACATTTGCTGGACATACCTTATCCTTCACGTGTGCGATATATTCGTCTCTAAAGTGTCTAAGCGTTGACAAGACTGGATTTGGTGCGGTTTGTCCCAGGCCACAAAGGGAAGTTAGCTTTATAACGTTGCCAAGCTTTTCAAGGACTTCAAGGTCTTCCATTGTGCCTTTTCCACTGGTAATCTTTTCTAAGATATTCAGCATTTGTCTTGTGCCTTCTCTACAGGGAACACATTTGCCGCAGGATTCATCCACAGTAAATTTTAAGAAGAATTTAGCAACGTCTACCATACAGCTTGTTTCATCCATTACAATAAGGCCACCAGAACCCATAATCGCTCCAAGCTGAGGAAGATTTTCGTAATCCATTGGGATATCCAGGTATTTTGCGGGGATAACTCCTCCTGATGGTCCTCCTGTTTGTGCTGCTTTAAACGTATGCCCTTCTGGAATGCCTCCTCCAATGTCAAATACTATTGTTCTAAGAGGAGTTCCAAGCGGAACCTCAATCAGACCTGCAATATTAACTTTGCCTACAAGAGAAAAAGCTTTTGTTCCTGGACTTTTTTCAGTACCAAATTGTCTAAAGAAATCTGCTCCCTTTTCAATAATAACTGGAATATTAGCAAGAGTTTCGACATTGTTTATGACTGTGGGTTTTCCAAATAGGCCGCTTTCAACTGGATAGGGTGGTTTCTTTCTTGGTTCGCCACGTTTTCCTTCAGTAGAATTTATCAAGGCTGTTTCTTCTCCGCAAACAAATGCACCTGCGCCCATTCTCAGTTCTATATCGAATGAAAAATTCGTTCCCAAAATATTTTTGCCTAACAAACCTGACATCCTTGCTTGTTTTATTGCAATTTCAAGTCTTTTAATTGCAAGGGGGTATTCTGCTCTTATATAAATAAATCCCTTTTGAGATTCGACTGCATATCCTGCTATTGCCATTCCTTCGAGAACAGAATGTGGGTCTCCTTCAAGAACGGATCTATTCATATAAGCACCTGGATCTCCCTCATCTGCGTTGCATATTATGTACTTGGTATCAGATATTTGCTTATTTGCAAGCTCCCATTTTAGTCCTGTGGGAAATCCTGCTCCTCCTCTTCCACGCAATCCTGAGTCTTTTATAATTTTGATTACATCCTTAGGGGTCATCTCTGTTATGACTTTGCCTAATGATTCATAACCCCCTTGTGCAATGTATTCATTTATATCTTCTGGATTTATAAAACCGCAATTTCTTAAAACTATCCTGGTCTGTTTGGCAAAGAATGGAGTATCGTGTAGTGTGAGAAATTGTTTCTCATCTTGTCTCCAGAGAAGTCTTTTTACTGGTCTTCCTTTAAGAAAATCCTCTTCTACAATCTCTTTTGCATCTTCTGGACTAAGCTTTGTGTACATAATTCCTTCAGGATAAACAACCATTCTGGGACCCAATTGACAGGACCCCATACAACCAGTTTCGACTATAAGCACCTCTTCTGTTAGACCGTGCTGTTTCAATTCTTCTATAAGTGCGTCTTTAAAGCCATTGCCTCCTGCTGCAAGGCATTGTGTCCCTGCACATACAAGCGCATGAATTCTATAGGTTTTCATAAATTACCCCTTTTTGATGCCCAGTCGCTTACAATTTGTCCCTTTATTGCATGCGAAGCAATGATTTCTCTTGCCATATTTGGAGTAATGTTGCTGTAGTAAATAAATTTGCCATCTCTTTCTATTGCCATAAAAGGCTCTTTTATATCAGACCCGATAGGACCTCTCTCGATAATTTGGAAATCTGAAAAATCTCTTTTTTGAAGCTCATCAAGGGTTGCAAGAAGCACATCTCTTGAACCATTGGTATTTTCTTCTTGGTCAACGCTAATGTAGATTTTAACTTTTACATCTTTTTGCCTTGTTTTTAGAAATGCCTGTGATTGCTCCTTTAATTTCCGCAATTCATCAATTGACTTAATTTTTTCCACCTAAACACCTCCGTATAAAGTTTTACTTATCCTGATTATGAGTTTTTTCTTTAATTAAAATCATTTGAACAAATTGTTTTATAAATAATTGTTAACTCATTTACAGACCGCAAAAGCTTTTTTAACCTCCTATATTAACTTATATCAAGAATTTCTAAAGAGAGATCTTTACTGCATATACCTTTCAAGAATGTCAATAGCCTTTTCTGGCGTAAGTTTGCCATGAATGTCTTTCCCATCTACTACCATAACTGGAGCAAAGCCGCAACAACCCACACATCTTACGGTTCTTATTGTAAATCTTCCATCTTTTGTAATTTCATTTGGTTTAATGTCCAACCTATTGCACAGTGCATTTAATATAGCTTCTCCTCCCTTCACGTAACATGCGGTACCCATACATGTAGTAATTACGTGCTCTGCATCCTTTGTAAGTTTAAAGAAGTTATAGAAAGTTACAACACCGTAAATTTTGGATAGAGAAATGTTCATCTTTTTAGAAATGTAAGTTAAAACTTCTTCAGGGAGATAACCCAATGATTCTTGAGTTCCATGCAAAATCTGAATTAGAGATTCGTGTTTTTCCCCCCATTTTTTAATTTCTTTATCTACTGTGGGTAGATTTTTACTTTCCATTTTATCTCCTTTCAAACATTTTACTTTCGCCATTTTCCTGCAATTTCTTTAACTTTTTCATGATCCTTTTGTATTCTTACCTTTTCGTTATTTATCAATGTATCTATATGTAAACTATATACATAGCAAATTATATTTTACCTATTGTAATAATTATATTTTATAACTTTACTAACATTATGTCCCTTTTTTGGATCACGTCCAATTTTTTCTGTAAATTCATCCAACTGATAGAATCAATTACACCCAATCCCATTTAAAAGATATAAATCTTAACTTACTCAATTTCAATAAATGCTTTTCTTCTTCTTATTTTCTTTTAAGACCTGCCTATAGTAATATGCACCTCACATTCTTCTTAGGTATAGTTTAAAAACTGCCCTAAAT
>NZ_JBRCUV010000021.1:0-16979 GCF_053498235.1 Thermodesulfobium sp. | reverse complement strand
TTTTATATATAAATCCTTATCATTGCCAAACCAAAAAACTTCTTTTGGCTTGTTTCTTTTATTTTTAATCATTTCGCTAAAAATATTTCTGCTATATTCACAGTCATAATTCAAAACGGCAGTGTCAACGTAATCAAGAATTTCTCCTTTTGCTCTTGCAATATTTTCCATTGAACCCAGCAAACCAATATGAGATTCTGCAATTCGAGTAATTATACCTATATCAGGCAATGCAATTGCTGACAGTTGGGAAATTTCCCCTTTTGCTCTCATAGCCATTTCAAAAATTCCAAATTTTTCATGTCTTTTAGCTTTAAATAAACTTAATGGCAAGCCAATTTCATTATTGAAATTCTCAAATGTTGATACTGGATGATATCTTTTAAGGATTGTTTTTAAAATTTCTTTGGTAGTTGTCTTGCCTATGCTGCCTGTAACTCCAATAACCTGATCTATTCTTTTTCTAAACTCTCTTGCAATATCGTGCATGGCAGACAAGGTATCTTTGACCTTTACAAAGGAAAAATCAGTTTCAAACACCAAGTCTCCCAAAACGTCAGACATCTCAGTTAAGCTTCGTTCCGAAATTATTCCAAAAGCACCTTTCTTGATTGCACTTTTAATAAAATCATGTCCATCGAACCTTTTACCTTTAAGAGCAATAAAGAGCTCTCTTCCTTTAATGTCTCTAGAATCTATCGAAATCCTCTCAAAAACAGTTGGTCCTACTCTTTCAATTTCACATGGCGTTGAAGAAATCACAAAATCCAAATCAACACAGTTATCAGAGTTATGGTCTTGATTGGTATTTAATTCGTTTAAACTTCGCTCTTCTTTCAAAATATTAAATTTCAAACCTCCTCTTCGTTAATTCCACAACCACATCTTTATCTGAAAAAGGATATTTTACACCATTTATCTCTTGATAGTCTTCATGACCTTTGCCTGCAATTATTATTGCATCATCATCTTTTGCAATTTCAATTGATCTCTTTATAGCATCCCTTCTATCAGGAACTATTTCAAAATCTGAATTCTTAATGCTTACAAACCCTTCTTTTATTTCATTAATTATCTTTAACGGGTCTTCATAGCGAGGATTATCAGAAGTAATTATTGTATAATTAGAAAGTTGAGCCGCTATCCTTCCCATAATAGGCCTCTTGCCTTTATCCCTATTGCCGCCTGCTCCAAAAACTAAAATTATTTTATTTTTAACCATATCTCTCAAAGATTGCAAAACTTTTTCCAAACCATCAGGCGTGTGTGCATAGTCAATCCATATCTTAAAGGGTTTCGTCTGTACACATTCTAATCGACCATATGGGACAATCATATCTGAAAATACATTTACTAATTTCTCCTTTTCTATTCCCATCGTCCTCAAAAAGGAATAGGCACCTAGCAGGTTAGACGCATTAAACTTACCATAAATAGGAGCAAAAATTTTTTGACCTTCAACTAAAATGTACATCCCTGTATCAAGAGGTTCAAACCTTCCAAAAAAATCAGCCTTATCATTTTCTATTGAAAAGGAAACCTTTTTAAAATCCTTTATATTTTCATATAATTTCATACCATAAATATCATCTAAATTAATAACAACAAAAGCATTTTCTTTTAGATAGGTGGATGTAAAGAGAGAACTCTTTGCAGCAAAATAGTCTTCAACTGATGGGTGAAAGTCCATATGATCTCTAGCCAAATTAGTAAACAAAGCAGCATCAAATTTTATACCATACAATCTTCCAAGTTTTAGAGCATGGGAGGATACCTCTAGAAATCCATATTTCATGTTTAACTGAACTGCTTGGCTTAAAAATTCACATATATCTTTTGACTCTGGTGTAGTGTTATTAGTTTTTCTAATAATTTTTCCTTTATGAACCCAACCCAATGTTCCTAAGGCAAAAGATTTATCTAACAACTTATTTGCAACGTGAGACAAGATCCATGTAACTGTGCTTTTCCCATTTGTTCCAGTTACTGATCCCAAAAAAAGTTTTTTAAACGGATAATCGTAAAATACAAGAGATATCTTTCTTAAGGCTTCTAGAGCAGAACTAACCTTAATAATATTTGCAAATTCTAAATCCTTTTCAACAACAGCTGCAACTGCACCATTTTTAAAAGCTTCTTCCACAAACTCATGCCCATCAACTTTGGTACCTTTGATTGCAAAAAAGAGATATCCACTTTTTACTTCTTTTGAATTATAACTAATACCATATACTTGACTATTAAAAAACTCTTTAGAATCATATTGTTTAGACTCTTTTAATGTAATATTTGATTTGTATAAAAGCTCTTTAACAGTCAAGCCAATCACTCCTCAAAAACTTTATTATTTTTCCTCCTTCAAAGATTCTTACAACAATCATCTACTCATCGACATAGTTGCAACAGCTATTTCTTTAAAAAGTGGAGCTGCAACTGAACCTCCCCAATGTATACCAACTGGATTATCAATTAAAACACCAATTACAAATTTAGGATTGTTAGCAGGAAAAAACCCCACAAAGGACGCAACATACTCACCAGGGATATACCCGCCAAGTTTTGATGGTTTTTGCGCCGTTCCTGTTTTTCCTGCTACTTCTACTCCATTTATTTTAGCATTTATTCCTGTCCCATTTTCCACAACACCCACAAGACACTCTCTTATAAAATCCGCATCACTCTTTTTAAAAAGTCTTACAGGAGAGACAACATCATCATCAATAATCTTCAGAGGCACAATTTCTCCTCCGTTAGCAATGGCAGAATAATAAGCAATAACATTTAAAAATGAAAGTGAAATACCCTGCCCAAAAGCTGTTGTTGCTTGCTCAACTTCTCCTTTATAACCGGGCAAATCAACATAACCCTTTAAAAAGTTTTCAGAAAAAAGGTATTTTTCATCGTCCATAAAATATTTCTTTAACAAATCAAAATATTCCTTATTTGGAGCTTTTAGAGCTAAAGAAGCAGCACCAATATTGCTAGAATATCTCAAAATATCCTTTATGGTAGATGGACCCGATAAACCTAGACCATCTTCAGCATCAAAAATTTTTCTATTCGCAACCTGTAAATATTTTCCGATATTTACTATTGTATCTTTAGATATTATATTATTATCCAATAATATGCTAAATATAATAGGCTTTAATATAGAACCGGGTTCATACAAAAAATCCCTTGCAAATATTCTATAATCTTCCTCGGGATAATCATAAAATTTTTCTGGGTCTATTCTCGGAGTTTGAGCAAGAGTTAGTATAGCACCAGTTTTAACATCAACAATTACTACTGTTCCTCTCGTCGCCTTGTACTTTTTTACACACGCATCAAGAAGTCTCTCCGTTAGACCTTGTAATTTAGAATCAATTGTCAGTTTTAATTTTATTGGCGAAGATTGCACTAGACTTTCTAATTTATCTATATTTACTATTCTCCCACTGGCATCAAATTCAATATTCTCTTCTTTAGAAACACTTCCTAGATAAGAATTATAAAATTTTTCAATACCCTCAAGTCCTTCGTTATCAATTCCTACAAAACCTAAAAGAGGTTCAGCTAAATCCTTGTAGGGGTAAACTCTTTTTTCTTCCTTTATAAGGCCAACTCCTTGGGTAGGAAATTCCTTTAGAATCTCTTTAACGCGTTTCTCTACCTCAAAGGGCATCTTTCTGTACACCCACGTAAACGGTGCATTTTTATCAAAAATCTTTTTAAGATTCTCAATCGGCATTCCTTTAACTTTTGAAAGCTCCTCATATAGTTTATTCCTAATTTCATCATTTTTAATAAGAGCCGGCTGTATATAAAGAGAATAAGATGGTATTGAAAAAGCTAGAACCACTCCTTCTTTATCAATAATTTCCCCTCTGGGTGTTGATACCTTTACTACTTCATTTCTTTGTTCCTGTGCATATAAAATTAATTTTTGCCTATCAATTGTAATAAAGTATAACTGTTTCGCAAGAGCAAAAAAAAATAAAAGAATCATTAATTTTTGTAGATAATCAATCCTTTTATTTATAAAGTCATTATGCGGCTGATCTAACGGCTTATTTGGATAAACTCTATCTCTGATGGCAGATTCATCCCTTTTTTCAAAGCAACCGATTGCATAACCTTTGCATTAAAGATGTCTGCTTCTTCCAAAGTTTTTTCAGTTTTTATAGTTTCTAATTTTTGAATTGTTGCTTTAATACTATCAACCTCGTTTGACATAGATATTATATCCGATCTTAAATAGAGGCCATATATCAGGGTTAAAATTATAAGTAAAGAAAACAAGATTATTAAGATATTATTCTTGATAACTAAAAAAAATTTCGTTAATTCAATACCCCTGATACCCTTGATGCTTTCAATTTCAGAAAAGCTCAAATCATAATCTCTCTTCATGCTGCCTCCCATACCCTCATTTTGGCACTCCTCGCCGATGGATTTTCTTTAATTTCTTCCTCTGAGGCTATAATAGGTTTTTTTGTTATCACTCTTCCCCTCCCTTCTTTTTCTAAATTTTTAAACGTCCATTTAACAATCCTGTCTTCCCCTGAGTGAAAAGAAATAACTATTATTCTTCCATTAGAATTTATGTATTTTGTAGCCTCTCTTAGAGCTGATTCTAGATGTTCAATCTCGTCATTAATCACAATTCTAATTGCCTGAAAAATTCTTGTTGCAGGATGTTTTCTCCCATATGGATATAGCTTTTTGACAAGGTCAACAAGATCACTAGTAGTTTCAAATAGTTTTTCGCGTCTTCTTTGAGAAATTAGCTTGGACAGCTTTCGTGATTTAGGTTCCTGGGCATATTTCTTAAATACATCCTCCATCTCTTCCTCACTTGCACTGTTAAGCCAATCTGCAGCAGTCAAATTATCTCTAGTATCCATGCGCATATCCAACTTTTCATCTTTCATAAAACTAAATCCCCTATTTGATTCCTTAATTTGCATAGTAGAAAGTCCAAGATCCAAAAAAAACAGATCAAACTTTTTATTTGGCAAAAGAAATATGTATTTACTAAAGTTTTCAAATCTCTCATTAACAATTGAAAAAGAATTTTTCTCAAAAGCCGATGATAACTTTTCATCAGCTAACTTTACTGCTTGGCTATCCCTATCGAATCCCAATAAAAAGCCACCAGGACGTATATGCTTCAAGAAATGAAAACTATGTCCACCACCTCCAACTGTACCATCAATTACCACTTTACCAGGATTTAAATTAGAATTTTTTAGAACTTCATCCAAAAGAACTGGAATATGAGTATATTTGGTATAGTTACTCATTTTCAATAAACCTTTTAACAGAATTTGAAATTTTCTTCTTTTGTTCCTCCCATTCTTCAGGATTCCATAGTTCAATTCTATCCATTGCACCGATAACAACAATTTCTTTTTGAATATTGCTATATTCCCTTAATTGTTGTGGCAACAAAAGTCTCCCAGATCGATCCAGCTCATCGTCATAGGCACCAGAGAATAGAAAACGTATAACATCTCTAAGTTTTATATCTGATTTTGATTTCTCTTTGAGATATTCTACATATTCTTCCCAATACTTAACGGGATAAAGATAGAGGCATTTTTCAAATCCTCGTGTCAGAATAACCCTTGAGGATATTTCATCCCTTAGCTTGAAAGGAATAGTAACCCTACCTTTAGAGTCCAAAGAATGTAAATATTCTCCACCTAACATAATTTTCTATCCCACTTTATCCCACTCATAAACACTATTCAACACTTAAATACACATAATGTCAATAATTGAATAAATATCAATTATATTTTCATAAAAAATTCAGTTTGTATAGCAATAAGTCTTTAATATCATTTTAGAAATATTAGGTTAAAATATGAGAAATTTAAAATTCTGGAGGTAAAATGCACAGAGTACTATTCAGTTTTGACGGTTTAAAAGTTTATTCGTGGGGATTTATGGTCGCCTTAGGCATCGTTATTGCAACAATTTTTATCTTAAAGGATGCAAAAAAGAAGAATATAGATCCAGATAATATCCTTAATATCGGTATGGTTAGTATACTTTGTTCTCTAATTGGAGCAAGGGTTTACTACGTCATAGAACACCATCAGGACTTTAAAACTAACCTGGTTAGTGTTTTCTACTTATGGGATGGTGGTCTAGTTTTTTATGGAGGGCTAGTAGGCTTTGCTATAGCATTTTATCTTCTAACAAAATATTACAAAATAGATTTCCTTTCTCTTACCGATCTAATAGCACCTTTCCTACCTCTTGCATACGCAATAGGCAGAATTGGATGCTTTCTTAATGGTTGCTGTTATGGAATTGTCGCAAACACCCCTATTTCAGTTGTTTTTGCCGATGCTCACGTACCAGGAAGAAGAATTCCTACTGAGTTGATAGACTCCTTTGTGAGTTTTTTATTTTTTATCTATCTTTACTCCCAAAGAGGGAAAGAAAGGTTTAAAGGGGATCTGACTACAAAATATCTAATAATGTATTCCATATCAAGATTTTTAATAGAATTTTTGCGCGATGAAGCAAGGATTTTCTTTGGCCTTACTCACTCTCAAGTTTTTAGCATAATATTATTTATATTTGCAATTATATTAAGAAACTATCTCAAAAGAAGATCCCTTCAGATCATTTAATAATTGATTCTGAAGGGATAAGTTTTCTTAAAAGTTTACGTCTAACTGGATGTAATATCTTTGGTCTTTATCGATTTGATCTGGATTAAAGGTATAGTAGTAGTTATTTGAAGAATCAGTGGAATAAGGCTTCTTGCCCTTGAAATAATCGTAGTTTAGAGTTAAAGTGGCATTATTTGCAACCGGGAGTGTATAGTATACGTTATAGTAGTCTTTGTATTCTGTAGTAACCATCGTATTTAAGTTAAAAGGATTAAACCACTTGTTGTTGCCAAACCAAAAATCACCTGTAATAGCGCCTACTGGAAGGGGAATAGTAGCTCCGACTCTATATGCGCCGCCGTTTACAGAATGAGTGCCTGTAAAACTCTGATTCGTTCCAAGAATTGGCATATCGGTAGACGTGCCATTATATCCTGCCCACATATCTATGTTATATACATTCCAACTGCCTATCAGAGCCCACCAGTTATATTTTCCATATATGCCATTTGGAGCATTATTAAAGTATGAAAATTTGCTTACGTTTCCATAATCAGCTTCAAGGCCAAAGGTATTAAATAATTTTGTACTAAGATTAAGTATGTATACGTCCTTATCTTTCAAACCGCTTGCTTCATCAGTTGAAGTAACAAGACCGCCATCAAACATCTTTACCCACGCAGCAGAGAGTGAAGTTGCCGGGAATATATTATTAAGATCAAATATTACAATAGCGCCTTCTGTGCCGGTATCCATAAACAGATTGTTGTAATAGGCACCGCTATCCATAGTAGGCAGTCTACCAAGAACAAAGGTTACAGGATATGGATTCAGAGTCCATGTAATGTAGGATCTTTCGACGTACAATGTATTGTTGTCATCGTTGTAACCGGTAAGAGATGCATACAAAGGATTATTATTTGAAGAGCCATCTGAATTAACTCCAGCATTCTTCTCCATAGTAAGCCTTGCATTAAATGATATATTGTCTGCTACTGGTGCTGAGACGTTAAGTCTTATTCGATACTGCATAAAGGTATTATCCTTTTGTTGAGACAAGCCTGGATCCTGACCTGTCAAAGCACTAGTAGTATCACCAACGATAAATCCATTGGTAGATGGGCCCTCTGTGTTTATAAATACATTTGTACCTGATAAAGGCATCGGATAAAATGTTCTTTTTTCGCTGCCAAATCTAAACCTTGCATCGCCTGTAAAGTTCACAGTGTCAAGAGCTGCCTTCTTCTCAAGTGCTGCAACCCTGACGTTTAGTGATGCAAGTTCTGACTTAAACTCTTCAGCTAACTTCATAAGTGTTGCGATGTCGTTAGCGTTTAACTGGATCTTTTGATCTTGTGCGTTTTGACCCTTTTCGTAGGTATCAAGCATTCTTGCAACTACCATTGCCATCTCATAACGGGTGGCAAGTCTGTCACCTCTAAAAGTTGAGTCTCCATAGCCAATGACCAATCCTTTTGCTGCCAAATCCTGCACTGCCTTGTATGCCCAGGAATTAGCTGGTACATCAGAAAATGGTCCTGCAAAAGCAAAAGAAACAGAAAAAACAGAAACAAAAAAAAAGCAAAAAATTACAAAGATTTTTTTCATAATGAAACCCTCCCAAGAATTTTTTGATAAAAGTAAAAGACCTATCACCTCCCTTAAAAACAAAAAAGTCACGAAGACATATAAAAAACATAAGTCTTCATGACTTAAAATCCTAAAGTAAAATTGGTGGGCCCTGAAGGATTCGAACCTACAACCAACGGATTATGAGTCCGCTGCTCTGCCATTGAGCTAAGGGCCCTTACTTTCGAGTGATATTATAACCTATTCGTAATTAATTAGTCAAATTTTTTTAATTGTTTCGCCAATTAAAGAAGAATTTTGAATTATAAAGGCTTTCTGTGAAAGAAGATCTGTAACAAAGCATATTTGAAATAGTAAGAAGTACTTGACAAGATTAACTTTGTTGCTATAATATTATTAGCACTTGTGGAAGACGAGTGCTAATAATAAAATTTATTAGGAGGTGTTAGTATGTTCAAACCTGTCAGGTCTTTACTAAGATCCTCTGATCCTTTTGAAAATTTGTTTGCTCTTCAAGAAAGAATCAATAAGGTTTTCAACGATCTATTGCCATCAACAGAGTTTGAAACTACATCCCGATGGATCCCGGCAATGGATGTTTATGAAAAAGAAGGAAATATAATAATTGAATTAGAAGCACCCGGAATCAAAGAAGAGGATTTGAAAATTAAAGTTGAAGATGGCATGTTAATTATTAATGGCGAGAGAAAGTTTGAAAAAGAAGATAAAAAGGAAAACTACTATAGAATTGAGAGGAGTTATGGCAGCTTTTCAAGGAGTTTCTCTCTGCCTGACAATATAGAAAAGGATAAAATCGAAGCAAAATACGAGAATGGTTTGCTCAAAATTACTATGCCTAAAAAGCCAGAATCTCAACCGAAGGAAATACCTGTAAACTTTGTAAAAGAGTCAAAGAAGTAAAAATAAACCTAGAAAGCACACATATAAACCCCCACTCATAGTGGGGGTTTTAATTTTATATAATTAACATAGCATCACCAAATGAATAAAACCTATAGTCATTTTCTATTGCGTAAGCATAAGCCTTTTTTATAAGATCAATCCCCCCAAATGCCATAGTAAGAGCCAAAAGGCTAGTTTTTGGAAAATGAAAATTAGTCATAAACATATCAGCAACTTTAAAATTATATCCTGGCAAAATTACAGTATCTATATACCCTCTGTAAGGCATCAAATTTGTAGATTCAACTGTTCTCATACTAGTGGTTCCTACAACCAAAACCTTATTTTTCATCTTCGCCTTTTTAATAGAATCACAAACCTCTTGTGAAATATCAACCCATTCAGGCTCCAACAATACTTCCCCTCTATTTGAAATTGATTTAAACGTACCAGGCCCTACATGAAGAGTTATAAATTTAATTAGCACTCCTTTCTCTTTCAATTCTTTTAATAAATTTTCAGTAAAGTGAAGCCCCGCTGTAGGGGCAGCGACTGATCCAGGTACATTTGCAAATTTCGTCTGGTATTTTTCTTCAAAATCTTTACAAAATCTTCTAACATATGGCGGTACTGGTAGGTTTCCAAATTTTTCAAGTAACAAATCAATTTCATTATAAAACTCAATAACTCTTCTACCATGTATATCTATATCTTTAACCTTTCCTATTTTCAAGTTGTCTACAAAAATTTCCTTGCCCACTTTCAATCTTTTTCCAGGTTTTACCATAAATAGACCTGTTTTCTCGTCAATCTTTTTAATCAACAACATTTCAACTTTTGCAAAGCTATCAGTTGTGCAGTAAAGCCTTGCTTTTATTACTTTTGTATTGTTTAAAATTATCAAATCTCCTTCTTCTAAAAATTTTGGCAAATCCCTTACTGTATAATCCTTTATACTCATTTTTCTTCTGTCAACAACAAGCAGTTTTGCGCTATCACGAGGTTCTATAGGCCTTTGTGCAATCCTTTCTTTTGGAAGAAAATAAGATAAATTATTCATCAACTCTTCATCAAGGATCAAATTCTATTACCTCCGCGTTTGGACTAACAATACAAATGCGTCAAAATTAGCTTTTTGCTTTATAAAAAGATAACTTCTAAAAAAATTCTAGTAGAATTAGAACTTGTTGCAAAAGGTTATATTAAACTTTCACCTTCTGAAAAAATAGAAAAAAAGATTCAATAAAATTGTTAAAATTAAGCTGACAATTAACATAGACAAAAAGGGAAAATAAACCCTAACGTGTGAGCCTCTGTATTCGAAGTCACCAGGAAGTTTACCGAAAAAAGGCAATTTATCAAACAATAATAAAAGCAACCCTGTAAAGATTAATAAAAACCCTATTCCAATAAAAATTTTAGCAAACTCATTCAATCCTATCACCCTTTGCCCTTTTTCTTAATAACATATTATATTCACTTATAATACATCCACAATAGTTTTGTCTATATATCCCGTTACTTTTAGAAAACTTGATTGAATCTTGATATAAAGATCTAAAATTATTAAACACATAGTCAATTTTATATTTATTTGAAATGCGCTCAAAACAGTTTCGAATGACATCAAGTGACTGATATGGGCTTATAGAGAGTGTAGTAGAAAAGGCGTCAAATCCAATTTCTTTTGCTAATTTAGCTGTTTTTTCCAAGCGCAAAAATATGCAATTGTAACACCTTTGTTCAGATGAGAAATTATGTATCCACTTCTCAACTTCCCAATCAATACTGTAGATCACATCAAAATCCAAAATCTTAGCTACCTCTTCCAAATTTACCCTTCTTTTCTCATATTCTGAAAAAGGTTGAATATTCGGATTATAATAAAAGCCTACAAAATCAAGTCCCTGTGCCTTAAACCATGGAACTACTCCACTTGCACAGGGACCACAGCAAATATGTAAAAGTATTTTCATCTATTGCGAGATTTTATTAAACTTTATCAAAAGCTCCTTCAACCTATCTAATTCGGGCTTGCTAAGTGGAACTAAAGGCAATCTTGGATTGCCCACCTTAAATCCTATTAGATTAGTAGCAGCCTTAACAGGTATTGGATTTGTGCTAGTAAACATTGCCTTAAAAATTGGGAAAAGTTTTAAGTGCATATCCTTTGCTTTGGTTATATTTCCGTTAACAAAGTCCATAATCATCTCTCTAATTTCTGGGCCAACAACGTGGCTTGCCACGCTAATTACACCATAACCTCCAACAGAGAGCATAGGGAGTGTCATAGAATCATCGCCACTATAAACTAAAAAGTTTTCTTTCACAGAAGATAGTATCTGAGATACCTGCTCTGTAGAACCCGTTGCGTCTTTTAAAGCTACAATATTATCTATCTCAGTAAGTCTTATAATTGTGTCTGGATTGATATTAATACTCGTTCGCCCCGGAATATTGTATAAAATGCAAGGTAGGGAAGTTGATTTTGCAATTGCCTTAAAATGCTGATACAGCCCTTCTTGAGGTGGTTTGTTGTAATATGGAGCTACAAGCAAAACACCATGCACTCCTACATTTTCAGCAATCTTTGTTGAGTTTATAGCCGTTTCAGTTGAGTTTGAACCAGTTCCAGCAATTATTGTCCCTTTGTCTTTTAACGAATCATAAACTGCTTTAAAAAGCTCAAATTCTTCCTGATGGGTTAAAGTAGGAGACTCACCAGTAGTACCTGCCAAAACCACACCGTCCGAACCATTTTCAAGCAAAAAGTTAGCAAGTCTAACTGCCTCGTCATAATTAACTCTCCCCTCATCGTCAAACGGCGTAACCATAGCAGTCAAAACTCTGCCAAAATTGACTTGCATGATAAAAACCTCCTTAAGATTAAAAAAAATTATTTTTTACTGATTAATGACTCAGCAATTTGAACAGCATTCAATGCTGCACCCTTTCTCAAATTATCAGATACAATCCAAAGATTCAAACCTGATTTTACAGAAAAATCTCTTCTAATTCTGCCAACAAAAGTTTCATCTTTATTTGAAGCAATTATCGGCATAGGATATATATTTTTCATAGGGTCATCGTATAGCACAACCCCCGGTGACTTGGACAAAAGTTCTTTAACTTCTTGTATGTCAAAATCCTTTTCAAGTTCGATATTAACGCTTTCGCTATGTGAATTTAAAACAGGCACTCTAACTGCTGTACAAGTAATAGCAAGATCGTTTATATGCATGATCTTTCTGCTTTCCTCAATCACTTTCATCTCTTCTTTTGTATAACCGTTTTCCTTGAAAACATCAATATGAGGGATACAGTTAAAAGCAATCTGATAGGGGAACTTCTCACATCTTATATCATTGCCATTTACTATAGCGTTAACTTGATTGTTTAAATCATCAATACCCTTCTTCCCAGCACCAGATACAGCCTGATAAGTTGAGACTACTACTCTTTTTAAACCATATCTTTTATGTAATGGCCATAGAACTAATACAAGTTGAGCAGTAGAACAATTTGGATTTGCAATTATACCCTTATTTTTAAATATATCATCCTCGTTTACTTCAGGTACTACAAGAGGTACATCAGGATCCATACGCCAAGCACTGCTATTATCAATTACAACACAACCTCTCTTGGCAGCTTCTGGAGCTAGCTCTTTTGAAAGATCTCCTCCTGCTGAAAAGAGAGCTATATTCACATCGTCAAATGATTCAGGTCTTGCAAGTTCAACAACAATTTCTTTACCTTTATATAAAATCCTCTTGCCAACAGATTTGGAAGAAGCCAAAGCTTTAACTTCATCTGCAGGAAAATTTCTTTCCTCAAGTATTGAAAGCATCTTAGAACCTACTACTCCAGTAGCGCCTACAACAGCAACCTTCAATGCCATCTTATCAAGAACCTCCCATAACTTTAATTAAAATTATACTTCAGGATCTCTCTGTGACCAAAAGTTTGCAAGCATTGAACCAGAAAGGTTATGCCAAACACTAAAAACGACAGAGGGAAGCGCAGCAATAGGAGTTAAGAATTTCATAGCTAACACAGTGCCTAAACCAGAGTTTTGCATTCCTACTTCAAATGATATCGCCCTTGCTTGTTTCTCTGTCATACCAAAAAGATATTTTGAAAATAAATATGCAAACAAATAACCCAAGCAATTATGCATAATCACAGCAATAATTACAGGAATTGCCACCAAAAGCAATTTATCTCTTGTGACAGCAACAACTGCACTAATAATTAGAACAATAGCAAATACAGAAACTGAAGGCAAAAAGTACGAAACTGCCTTGGTCCTTTCAGCTCCAAACAAAACTCTTATCAAAAAACCGAGCACGATCGGAATCAAAATAATTTTTAGAATATCAACAAACATAGCATTTGGATCTATAGGAATCCAGGTACCAGCAAGCCAATAATACAGGTAAGGAGTTATGAAAGGAGAAAGAAGCGTAGTAATGGAAGAAACAGTTACAGAAAGCAGTACATCACCCTTTGCAATTAATGTCATAACGTTAGAGGCAGTACCTGATGGAACACAGCCAACCAGGACTACACCTGCAGCTAGTTGGTAAGGCAGCTGAAGCAATAAAACGATTCCAAAACCTAATAAAGGCATTATAATAAACTGTAAAAGGACACCAATAATAACGTTTTTCGGTTGTTTAAAAATCTGCTTGAAGTCGTCTGGACTAAGCGTCATTCCCATACCAAACATTATAATACCTAATAGAATTGAAATATACGGTACTAGCCACTTAAAAAAATTAGGATTATAAAATGCTAAAATCGCAAAAACTATAACCCACAAAGTAAAAAAACCTGTTACCCATTTTGTAAATCGATCAGCAACGCTCACTACTTAACCCCCTTTTGTTAATAAAAGATAATAGTAAATTAACAAAGTATAACATAAATAAGTTTTTATCTTAATATAATTAATTTCCCAGCTTTATTAACTTTATATGTAATTCCTCGCCATTGAAGTTCGTTTTGAAAAACTCCTTGAAAATAAGCAAGAAGCATAACAAAGAAGTAAATAGGCAAAAAGAAAACTCTTAAGATCGTTTGATTATCTTCTCTAAAATCAAACTTAAGAATTAAAGCGGAACCTAAAATAGTAATAAAGATGGAAGCAAAGGTCCAAACAAGGTTTGCCTCATAATTAGGATCAAGAAAGTTTAAAGCTAAAACTATATATGGAACCAAAAAAGCAAAATATATAACTCCTGAAGAAATCCAAAGAGGTTTGTCCCATAACTTTAAAATTAAGTACCGTCTTTTCCAATATTCTAAAAAAGAGGAGAATGAAGCATCTTCAGGAGAATATAAAAAGGCTTCAGGAACAAATGAAACTCTTAAATTAGCTCTACTAATAGCGCATGTGAGGTCTCTATCCTCACAAACACTTCCTTCCCAGATTTTAATACCACCAATTTTTTCAAAATCTTTTCTTTTTATGGCAAATGCACCTCCCCAAACACCCCTATTAAACGGGTTTAAAGCGTGCACTATACCAAGATTAACCAAAATAGCTCTACCAAAGCCAAAAAAGGTTTTATTAGGAGGAAAATATTTTGGATAGCCAGTAGTAATTGAAATTTTTTCAGAACGAAGCGGAGCGATTAACTTTGTAACAAAATCAGGAGATGGACTACCATCAGAATCAAGAACAACGAGGACATCGTATTCCTTACACCTTTGAATTGCTCTAATAATATTGTGCACCTTTTGACTGCAGCTTTTTGAAATACCAGAAACAATAACGTTTAACTTATCTGGATAATCCTTTTCTAAAGCTTTTAAAATCGAATAGGCTTCGTCCTTCTTTGAATCCACAACAAAGTAAATCAAAATGTTTTTATAATCTTGATTCAATATAGAAAGAGCATTTGCTCTAGTATTTTGTTCTAAACCTTTAAAAGGAGTTATTAGCAATACCTTTGGATTAAAGTTGAAATCGACAAGTTCTTTTTTTCTTAACTTAAAAAATAAATATACAAAATACCAACAAATAAAAAGCGTCAAAACAATAAAATAAAAGAGCAAATTTTACCTCACTAAAAATAATTTTTAAAATTTTTACTAAACATAATCTAAGAAAATATTATATATCTTTTCTTCAGATCTTTAAAGTTTATAACAAATTTTATTATTCCATAATCAAATTAAAGATGAATTAAACGCACCAAATTAACATTAGAATTTTTTATTTTAATTATAAAGAATTAAAATATTTCATTAATATCCTTAACTATATTTTTTTAAAACCTATGATATTATAATAATAGTTTTTATGGAGGAAGGGGTGTAAACTATGTCAGAAAAAAGCGGTTTATGGTTCTTAGAGATTAACAAAAGTCAGTGGTATGCCCTTTTTGCTGGATTTATGGGATGGGGACTAGACGCATTTGATGTAATGCTTTATGCTTTTGCACTTACAAGCATCATGAAGGAGTGGTCCATAAACACTGCAATATTAGGACTTTTGGCCTCACTGACTCTTCTTTCTTCAGCCGCAGGCGGAATAATATGGGGAATTGTCGCCGACAAGATCGGCAGGAAAAAGGCTTTGATGTCAACTGTATTAATATTTTCAATCTGTTCTGGTTTAAGCGGTCTCTCTCAAGACATCTGGCAGCTTGCAATAGCAAGAACTCTTCTTGGACTTGGAATGGGTGGCGAATGGGCTACCGGTGCTTTACTTGTAAGTGAGTCATGGCCGAGCAAACACAGAGGAAAAGCAATAGGCATTATGCAAAGCGGTTGGGCAATAGGTTACTTTTTAGCTGCATTAGTCGCCTCTTACGTTATTCCAGCATATGGATGGAGAGTGCTCTTCTTTATAGGCATACTCCCAGCTCTATTTATATTTTATGTGACAAAATTTGTAGATGAACCAAAGATATGGATTGAAAAAACTGATAAGAACAGAGCTTTTCTGTCTTCATTTATAGAAATCTTTAAACCGTACCTTTTCAGATTTACAATAGTTACTACACTAATTAGCTCAGCAGTTATGTTTGCATATTGGGGGTTATTTGTCTGGCTACCCGGATTCCTAAGTTCTCCAGTAGAAAAAGGTGGAGCTGGTCTTAGCATAGTAAAGAGTTCGAACTTTATGATGCCAACTATGCTGGGCGCCTTTTTAGGATACGTTAGTTTTGGTTTTATAGCAGATAGATTGGGAAGAAGACCTACATTTTCATTTTACCTTATAATATCAGCAGTTTTAGTTTACATCTATGGGCATACAAGAGATGCTAATACGTTAATGCTTTTAGGCCCTTTCTTAGGGTTCTTTGGATCAGGGTATTTTAGCGGCTTTGGAGCATTCATATCAGAGCTCTTCCCCACAAAAGCAAGGGGTGCGGGAGTAGGTTTCACCTATAATACAGGAAGAGCACTAAGCGCATTTGCTCCTACAGTAGTTGGTTACTTTGCTATTAGCTATGGCCTTGGAGCCTCTCTAACAATTACGTCTCTCTTTTTCCTTCTAGGTGCTATCTTGATATTCTTTCTCCCTGAAACAAAGGGCAAAGAATTACAGTAATCTATTTGGGTGCAAGGGCGTCTTGCACCCCTAATTCTTAATCTTAACTTCAATTAAATAGGTTAGCCTTATTTTTGTTCAGCATGTCTTCCTCAAAACAAATTCCCTTCAAATTACATATTCAGTTAATTAACAACCTAAAAATTTTTTAAGATTAAACAAATTAACAATTTATAAAATTGAAAAAATTTAGAATTGTCTAATAAATTAGTAAATTTAATTTATTAAAAAATAAGTATTTTTTATTGTAAAATGATTATAAAATAAAAAGCTAGAAAAAATAGTTTTTATATATAAATTTATAT
>NZ_JBRCUV010000020.1:0-22644 GCF_053498235.1 Thermodesulfobium sp. | reverse complement strand
GGTTATGGGAAGCAGGGAACACACTCCTAAAAGGGCTCAATAACCCAGGTAAAATGGAGTTCTCCTGCCTTTCCTTTTGTGCTTGTAATGGGTAAAACCCATTCATATAAACTTTATAACACAAATTATTAGTAGGAGGTTTAAGTTGGCTATATCAGGGAGAGTTATAAAAGTAGGAGATAACATATCCACCGATCATATAATTCCAGGAAGATATTTTCATCTAAGATCTGATCTTGAAAAGTTATCCGAGCATGCTCTTGAAGACGTGGTAGAAAACTTTCACGAGAAAGCAAAGGGTGGCGTAATACTGGTTGGCGGTAGCAATTTCGGTATAGGTTCATCAAGAGAACATGCACCTATAGTACTTAAGATGAGCGGTGTAAAGGCAGTAGTAGCAAAGTCTTTTGCTAGAATATTCTTCAGGAATGCAATTAATATAGGTTTACCAGTAATTATAGTTGACACAACCAGGATTTTTGATGGGGACGACATCATAATAGATCTCGAAAAGGGGGTTTTAAGGGAAAAAAGGGATAGCTATAAGCTAAATTTTCCACCTCTTGATATCAGGATCCAATCAATAATAAATGAAGGAGGGATTGTTGACTACATAAAAAAACACTCTGATATCTCATTCGAGATGTAAAAAGTAATCTCTCTAATATTTTATAAGTTTATTATAATAGGCTAAGGTTAAATTTTAGCAATAAATTTTTATATTTTTGCTGTCAGATTACTTTAGTCTATTGTATTTATAAATTTTGTTGATATCAAAATAGGTTTTTTAGTAATATAATTTATTAGTGAAGATACAAAATTTTATTTTGTTTGAAAGGGGAAGTTATGTCACAAAGTTCTCATCTAGAGCCTGTAGTAAACAAGGCTTTTTGTAAGGGGTGCGGTATATGTATAGAGTTTTGTCCAGCAAATATTCTTGAATTTGATGAGCATAGAAAGTGTAGAGTAACTGAACCCGATAAATGTATAAAGTGTTTTCAGTGTGAAATGAGATGTCCGGATTTTGCAATAGAACTTGTTGAAAAAGGTGAAGAGAAATGAGTGCAAAACTAATTCAAGGTAATGAAGCGGTAGTTTATGGTGCAATCAAAGCCGGTTTGAAATTTTTTGCAGGATATCCAATTACCCCTTCTACAGAAATAGCAGAGATGTGTGCTAGAGAATTGCCAAAAGTTGGTGGCGTCTTTATACAGATGGAAGACGAGATATCTTCTGTGGCAGCGTGTATTGGAGCATCTCTTGCAGGTTTTAGATCTATGAGCGCTACCAGCGGGCCTGGCTTTTCTCTTATGCAGGAGAATATTGGCTATGCAATTATGGCAGAGGTACCACTGGTAATTGTAAACGTTCAAAGAATGGGACCAAGTACAGGAATAGCTACTGCACCATCTCAGTCAGATTATATGCAAGTAAGATGGGGAACTCATGGTGATCACCCAATGGTTTCATTTGCACCCTTTTCAGTTGAAGAATGTTTCACTGAAGTTATAAGATCAATTTATTGGTCTGAGAGAATTTCGTCTATGGTAGTATTACTCCTTGATGAAGTAGTGGCTCATATGAGAGAAGGCATTGATATAGATAGCATAAAAAACGTTATAGAGATTCCTAATAGAGGCCCATTTCCTAATGAAAGGGAAAATTATCGCCCTTACAAAGTTGATAAAGATAAGGGGGCAAAATTGCCACCTCTTGGAATGGGATATAGATTTAACGTTACTGGCTTGGTTCATGACGAGTTAGGCTTTCCTGTAGAGGATCCGGAAAAAACTAAAGATTTGATTAAAAGGTTGCACAATAAGATAGATGCCGTAGAAAGTGAGATAATTTCCTATGACGAAAGATTTACAGATGATGCCGACGTGATTATTATTTCATATGGATCAGTTGCCAGGTCATCTCTTCGTGCTGTTAGAGAACTTAGAAAAAACAACTTTAAGGTTGGTTTCTTTAGGCCAATTACAGTATGGCCGTTTCCGTCAAAGAGAGTACGAGAACTCTCAAAAAGGATCAAGAAAATAGTTGTTGCAGAAATGAGTATGGGGCAGATGGTTCTTGAGGTAGAAAGATCGGTCGGTGGTGACTGTCAGATTAATTTAATTCAAGGTATAAGCGGGGAGCTTATTTCTCCGGATACTATATATAAAACAGCAAGTGAGGTGATCTCAAGGTGATCGGAGAGCTGGTAAAAAAATATTTGAGAATGGATAGATTACCTCACATGTGGTGCCCAGGTTGTGGTCATGGAATTGCACTTGGTGCGCTCTTAAGAGCTTTTGATAAAGTTGGAATAGATAAAGATAAAACCGTTATATTTTCTGGTATTGGATGTGCTTCGAGAGTAGTAGGATATCTTGATTTTAGTACTGTTCACACCACACACGGAAGAGCTCTAGCATTTGCGACTGGATTTAGACTTCTTAGGGACGATGTAAAGGTTATAGTAATAATGGGAGATGGAGATGCTTTGGCTATTGGTGGTAATCACTTTATTCACGCTTGCAGAAGAAATATCGATATTACTGCAATTGTTTGGAATAATCAAATCTACGGTATGACAGGAGGACAGAGTTCTCCTACTACTCCTCAATCAAGGCTGTCAACTACTACTCCGTATGGAAATTTTGCGAGAGCTTTTGATTTTTGCAACCTAGCGATTGGTGCAGGAGCTACATATGTAGCCAGAGCTACCGCGTATCATGCTTCACTTATGACAGAGCTTTATGCAAGTGCAATAAAACATCACGGCTTTTCTTTTGTTGAAACCTTTACACAATGTCCAGTAAATTACGGAAGAAGAAATAAATTTCCTGATCCTGCATCAATGCTCAAATATATGAAAGACATCTCTGTTCCATTTAAAGTGGCAGAGAAAATGGGGAGCGATGAGTTGCAGGGAAAAATTGTAATTGGAGAGTTAATAAAAGAGAAATCAGATGTTGAGTTAAATGAAGTGGTAAGAGAGCGCATAATGAAGTTTAGAGGAGGTGCTCAGTGACAAAGGAATTGAGATTTGCTGGAACTGGAGGCCAGGGCTTGATACTGGCAGCTATCATATATGCTGAGGCAGCTCTGAGTAAAGGATATAGAGTTTTACAAAGCCAATCTTATGGACCTGAATCAAGAGGTGGAGCAAGTAAGGCAGATTGTATTGTTTCTGATAGTGAGATAGACTATCCAAAGGTTTACTTGGCTGATTTTTTGCTTGCCATGTCACAAAAAGCATATGATAAATATAAAGATGACGTAAAAAGAAATTCTGTCATATTGCTGGATTCAACCTATGTCGAGATTCCAAAAAGAAAAGAAAACATTATTTATTTTGCTCCTATATCAAAGACAGTAAGAGATAAAATTGGAAAGGAATTAGCGTCAAATATAGCTGCACTTGGAACTATTTCAGTTGTATATCCCCTGATTGAAGAAGACTTGTTGTTGAAAGCAATCTTAGATAGGGTACCAAAGGCTACAATAGAATTGAATAGAAGTGCTTTTGATATAGGAAAACAATTAGGCAAGGAGATTTTGGAGGCTCAGGGTTCTATAGAATTTGTATTTTGATAAGGGGTGAATTATGAGACTTTTTGAATATCAGGCTAAAAGTATATTGAGCCAATATGTGAAAGTGCCAAAGGGCATACTTGTTTCCAAAGAAAATATAGATGAGATGATTACGAAATTAACTCTTCCATGTGTTCTTAAGGCACAAGTGAAGGTTGGTGGTAGGGGAAAGGCAGGGGGAGTATTAAAAGTAAAGGATCTAGGAGAATTGAAAAGTGGTTTTAAAAAACTCTTTTCAATGGAGATTAAAGGGGAGAAAGTTGAAAAGGTTCTTGTGGAAGAACTCATAGATATAGAGAGAGAACTTTACTTTAGCGTAATCTTTTACAGACCGTCAAGGAGATTTATGTTGATTTTTTGCAAGGAAGGCGGCGTTGATATAGAGCAGCTTGCAGAAACGAATCCTGAAGCTATTAGTAAAGTAAAGGTTGATCCAATTATAGGCATAAAGGACTTCATGATAAGAAATTTAATAAAAGATTTTGAATTATATGATTTATTAAATAAATTTGTAAAAGAGGCTTACAAAATTTTTGTTGACAGAGATCTCGTTATGCTTGAAATAAATCCTTTGGTAATTACTAAAAATAAAGAAGTGGTATGCGCAGACGCTAAAGTAGAGTTTGATGACAACGCTCTTTATAAGCATCCTGAATTTGAAGCCTTTCTTGATCAAGCTGAAATCGAAGCAAGGAAATTGAATTTCTCCTTTGTACCCTTGGATGGAGATATTGGAATTTTAGGAAATGGTGCAGGTTTGGTGCTTGCTACTATTGATTCAGTAACCAGAGCAGGCGGAAAATGTGCTAATTTTTTGGATATTGGTGGCGGAGCGAAAGCAGAAAGGGTTAAAAGTGCACTAAAATTTTTAGTAGAACAGAAGAAATTAAAGGGTATTTTGATAAACGTGTTTGGTGGAATTACAAGAGCTGATGAAGTTGCAAAAGGTTTGTTGGAATTTGAAAAAGAGAGCAAATTAAACATTCCAGTGGTTGTTAGACTTTCTGGAACTAAAGCCAATGAGGGTTTAAATATGTTACAGGGCAAATATGAGATAGTTTCTTCTTTAAAAGATGGAGCAAAGAAAATAGTAGAATTGACTAAATAACAAAAATGTTGTTGGAGGTGTAAAGTTGAGTATACTTTTAGATAAAAGAAGCAAGATCCTTGTTCAGGGGATTACTGGTAGAGAGGGCTCATTTCACACGGAGCAGATGTTAAATTATCCAAGTAAGGTAGTAGCTGGAGTTACACCAAAAAAGGGAGGAACCCTATTTCTAAATAAGATACCAATATATAATTCGGTTGAAGAAGCAGTTAGTGAGACTGGGGCAAATGTTAGTGTAATATTTGTACCGCCATTTGCTTGTCAAGATGCCATATTTGAAGCTATATCTGCAAAGATTAAGCTGATAATATGTATAACTGAAGGCGTGAGCCTACACGAAATGGCCGACGTTTATAGTTTTTTAAAAACTAAAAAGGATGTTAGATTAATAGGTCCAAATTGTCCAGGAGTAATAGTACCAGGTCTTTGTAAGGCTGGAATTATGCCTGCCAATGCTTTTATGCCAGGTCCTGTAGGGATTGTATCAAGATCAGGAACCCTTACTTATGAAATCTCTCACATGCTCACTACTAATGGGATTGGTCAATCTACGGTAGTAGGTATTGGTGGAGACCCTATTATAGGTGCTACCTTTAAAGATATACTTATGCTTTTTGAAAGGGACGCTCAGACAGAAATGGTATTTCTAGTTGGAGAAATTGGTGGTACTGATGAAGAAGATGCGTGTGAGTTTATCAGAGAAATGACTAAGCCTGTAGTAGCATTTATTTCTGGAGCAAGTGCACCTGAAGGTAAGAGAATGGGGCATGCAGGTGCAATTGTTTATGGAAAGATGGGCAGCGTTCAAAGTAAAATAGAAGCCTTCAGGTCGGCAGGAGTGCTGGTGGCTGAGAGTATAGACGACCTATTGAGCATTGCGAAGAGAACACTTGGTGTTGTTAAGACTTCAAAAGGATCAAAGCAACATCTCTTTGAGTACTATATAACTCAAATTGAAGGCAGTGATTTTAGCGGTAGACTTTAACATATTCTTGGTAAATTTTCGCCTATAGGCATATCTAAAAACCTTGTGCCACCGATTTTTGTGTGTAAGATAACCCTTCCTGGGACCTTTGAACTGACGTGCCCAATTATGCTAGCATCTTTTCCTAATGGATTTGCTTGAAGCATTTTTAAAAGATTTTGCGCAATGTTAGGAGAGCATGCAATTAGCATTTTTCCTTCACATGTCATAGTAAAGGGATCGAGTCCAAGCGGATCAAGGATTCCGTAAATTTCATCCTTTATTGGAACTCTTGATTCATCTATTTCGATACACACGTTTGATGATATGGCAAATTCATTTAAGACAGTAGAAAGACCACCTCTGGTAGGATCTCTCATGGCATGTATATCATTTTGAAACTCTTCTACTGCGGGCAAAATAAGTTTGTCAAGACAAGCACAGTCGCTTTTTATATTCGCTTTTAGTGGAAACTCCTCTCTTGCAAGCAAGATCGCACAACCGTGATCAGCAATAGTTCCCGTGATTATAAGTACATCACCTTCTCTGATATTTCTTGAATTGATCTTTAGTTCTGACTTTTTCTGACCTACTCCGGCAACGCTAAGATATACTCCATCACCTTGACCCTTTGGTACTACCTTTGTGTCGCCAGCTACAATCTTTATATTGCACTCATCTGAGGCTCTTTTTATCTCATTTGAAAGTTCTTTTATTGTTTGAATTTCTATGCCTTCTTCTATTATCCACCCAAGAGTTAGATAAAGAGGTTTTGATCCCATTGCTACCAAATCATTAATAGTGCCATAAATTGCTAGCAATGAAAGGTTGCCACCGGGGAAGAAAATGGGTTTAACCAGGTGAACGTCAGTGCAAAATGTAAGCTCATTTTCCTTTCCAGAAAAGTCTAAAACTGCTGCATCGTCAAATTTCAAAGGCTTTTCCAGGTAAACCGAGAAAACATTTTCAATTAATTCCGAAGTAAGTCTTCCTCCTGCTCCATGCGCAAGAGTTATTATATCTGACATTAAGATCCTCCTGATTAAAGTGTTATTGTTATTTTTTTATGGACTTGATACCTATACCTTTCCGTATTTATAATGCGCAGCACAAGATCCTTCACTAGATACCATACATGGACCTACTGGCTTTATAGGGGTGCAAGCCTTACCAAAAAGCGGACACTGATATGGTTCAATTAATCCCTGTAGAACCTCTCCGCATCTACAACCTGGGGGATCTGAACTTTTTTTGCTTTTAAGTCCAAATTTTGTTTTGGCACAAAAATCTTTATATTCATCTTTTAACCCAAGCCCGCTATTTGGTATAGTTCCCATTCCTCGCCACTCAGCATCTTCGACCTTGAAAACTTCATCTATAAATCTTATAGCATTTATGTTTCCTTCATCTCTAACAGCTCTGCTGTAATTATTTATTACATTTGGCTGATTTGTCTGTTTCATTTTCAAGAGTTCCAATACAGCTGAAAGTATGTCTACTGGCTCAAATCCAGCTATTACTCCGCCTTTATTAAACTTTTTTAGAACTTCTTTATAGGGGTTGATCCCTATTACAGTGCTTACGTGACCTGGGTAAATGAAACCGTCAATTTTTGGATTTGTTGACAGAAGTGCATCAAGTGCTGGAGGGATAACTTTATGAAATGATAGTACGCTAAAATTATTAATATTTTTTTCCTTTGCCTTCTTTATTGTAGCGGCTACTGTAGGAGCTGTGGTTTCAAAACCTATGCCGAGAAATATAACTTGAACCTTTGGGTTTTGAACTGCATAATTTAAAGCGTCAAGGGGTCCATAAACGATTTCAACATGTTTACCTTCAGATCTTGCCTGTGCTAGATTTGACTTTGAGCCAGGCACTTTCAGCATATCACCAAATGTTGTTATACATACATTTGGTATTGAAGCTGCTTCGACTGCTAGATCACAATCTCCTTGTGAAGTAACGCATACAGGGCAACCAGGTCCTGAAATATGCTTTATATTTTTTGGAAGAAGAGAGCGAATGCCTGATTTTAAGATGCTTACTGTATGGGTTCCGCATACTTCCATAAAGGTGTAAGGAAAATCGAATTTTTTTATTTGAGAAAGTATTTTTTGTGATATCTCTGGAGATTTAAAATCATCAATCCAATTCAATGCTTTTTTCCTCAACCAATTTTGGCTCTTTCTTATCAAATGAAAGCTCTTCAAGTTCTTTCCATAACTTTAGGGCCTCAAGCGCTGATTCTTCATCAAGAACTTCCATAGCGAAACCGGCGTGTACTAGAACATAATCTCCTACCTTTACCCCAGGTAAAAATGCAGTGCAAGCTTTTGTTTCTGTTCCCATATAATCAACTGTAGCCATATCGTTTTCGATTGATTTGACTTTCATTGGAACAGCTAGGCACATAATCTCCTCCTTGTGGATCAGGATTTATTCCTTATCATTTTATCATATTTGTGTTTTTAAGAATTGCATAACTCTATCAAATAAGTTTTCAAAAATTTAGAAAAATAATTTTTGAAACATTATATCTATATAGTTAAAGTTAAATTTTTTGCGCAGTGAATAGTAATTTATTTTTTAGCAGATTGTTACTTTATTGTATAATTATTTAAAACAAATTTTACAAAGGAGTTGTTTTATGAAAACTGATGAGTGGATAGAACTAGAGCATAAGGTTCACTTACAAACATACAAGAGATATCCAGTTGTTTTAGCTAGTGGCGAGGGCGTATACTTAAAAGATATTGAAGACAGGAAATTTCTTGATTTTATTGGTGGAATATCGGTTTGCTCTCTTGGTCATTCACACCCAGAAATTGTAGAAACTCTTCATAAGCAGGCTCATACTTTAATTCATGCTAGTAATCTCTTTTACCATCCAAAACAGATCCTTCTTGCAAAGAAATTAGTAGATATTTCGGGATTGGGTAAAGTGTTTTTTTGTAATTCTGGGGCAGAAGCAAACGAGGGTGCTCTTAAACTTGCAAGGGCATATCACTTTTCTAGGGGTAATCCTGATAAAAATAAATTTCTTGCATTTGAAGGGTCTTTTCACGGAAGAACTTTTGGGGCACTATCTGTAACTGGTCAATCAAAATATCAAGAAGCCTTTAAGCCACTCGTGCCTGGGGTAGTATTTGGGCCAATGAATGATCTGGATAAATTTTTAGATATACTTGAAAATGAAAAAAATTTAGCAGCTGTGATAATGGAAACGATGCCTGTTGAAGGTATGGGAGTTTTCGTATTACCAAAGAAATTTGTAAAAAGAGTAAGGGAAATTTGCGATCAAAATGACATATTGCTTATCTTAGATGAGGTGCAGGCAGGAATAGCTAGAACTGGTAAGATGTTTTGTTATGAACACTACGAAATTACTCCAGATATACTTACACTTGCAAAGGGTTTGGGAACAGGTGTGCCTATTGGGGCATTATTAGCAAAAGACAGTGTAGCTTCTTATATGAAATATGGGCAACACGCTACTACTTTTGGAGGATCTCCCTTGATTTGTTCTGTAGGTTTAAAGGTTCTTGAAATTATAGAGAGAGAGAGAATTGTTGAACATGTAGCAAGATTAGGCAAATTAGCTGATGAAACTTTTGATAAGTGGTTGAATAAAGGTTTAATAAAAGATTATAGAGGCATGGGTCTTCTTTGGGGAATTGATTCAGTAAAGAAGACGGAGGATGTCTTTGAGAGAGCTTTTGAACTAGGTCTTCTAGTAAATATGTTAGGGTCAAATACTTTGAGAATTGCACCGCCTTTAATTATTTCAAATGAAGAGTTTGAAAAGGGTTTAAACATCTTGGAGGAAGCCCTGAAGTAGAAGATAATATTAGCATCTTTTTTTAGAATAAAATTAATTTAGGACACACCCTCAATGTGTAAAGTGAGGGTGTGCTTCTTTTATTAGAAAATCTCTGATAAGCGCTTTATTCCGACTTCAATCATATCGTTTTGTGCATTGGAGAAGTTTAGCCTCATAGTATTTTCTCCTCCTCCGTTGGCGTAAAAACAAAATCCTGGAACATATGCTACGTTATTTTCTATAGCCTTTTTAAACATTTCTTTTGTATTATATTTTTCCTGCAGTTGTACCCAGATGAACAGTCCGCCTTCTGGTCTAGTCCAGTCAGATCCTGATGGAAAATATTTTTCAATAGAATCTAACATCAACTTACATCTCTCGCCGTAAATCTTTTTTATCTTTGGTAGCTGAGTCTCGAGTATATTGTTCTTGCACAGTTCATAAACAACCATATGAATGAACGGACTAGAGCAAAGATCGGCACCTTGTTTTGCCTCAACCAACTTTATCATTATATTATCTGGTGCCACTATCCAGCCAATTCTAACACCAGGAGATAAAATTTTTGAAAATGTACCCAGATATATGACATTGTCATTTTCATCAAATGCTTTTATAGGACTAAGGCTTTCTCCTTTATATCTGAGATCTCCGTAAGGATCGTCTTCGATTATTAACGAACCAGTTTTATTCGCAATTTCTATTGCAAGTTTTCTCCTTTCAAGAGATAAGGTTGTTCCTGCTGGATTGTGAAAGTTTGGTAAAAGATAAACAAATTTAGGATTATATTTTTTTATTTTTTCTTCTAACAAGTTTGTTATAGCTCCATTTTTATCGATTGGAATGGTTGCAAATTTTGTTTCATATGCTGTGAAAGCTTGAATTGCGCCTAAGTAAGATGGCTCTTCTAAAAGTATATAGTCACCTGGATCGCACATTACTTTTGCAATCAGATCAAGTGCTTGCTGAGAACCGTTTGTAAGAAGAATGTTTTTTGAACTACATTTTATGCCTTTTTGAGAAAGGTATAAGGCTATAAACTCTCTTAGTGGGGGATATCCTTCTGTAATAGAGTACTGTAGAGCTTGTATTCCGTTATCTTTGAGAACCTTCTCTGATGCTTCTCTGAATTCTTCTACTGGAAAGGTTTCAGGTCCAGGTAAGCCACCTGCAAAGGATATTATTTCTTTTTTTGCAGTAAGCTTTAAAAGTTCTCTTACTACGGAGCTCTCAAATAACTTAGTTCTTTTTGCCATTCGTTCAGTCCACATTTAAAAACCTCCACGCATTTATTTGGTATTTCTTTATAACTATTGTAATACTTAAACAATACCCTGAGAATCTTATAAATGGTAACGCGAGCATCCTGCTCGCAGAAAGTTCTTCATACTACCCTGAGCATCTTGCTCGCGGAATAGCACTTTGGTTCTTAAAAATCACTTGGGGAAATACTTAAAACTATTCTGGTCAAGGCTTATAAGTTTATTATATTAGAAGACATTAAAAAAGTAAATTTTTTGTAATTAATATAATTTATTGTATTTAAAAGTAATTTATATATCTAGTTTTACTATAGAAAGAGTCTTTGAAAATTTTATTAAAGAATCTATTGACAAACTATATATAGTATGAGAAACTATATTTAGTAAATTTGAATTTATTTTTAAAAATTTAAAGGTAAAGGGGTAGGAAGATGAAGTGTCCATATTGTGATTCAAACGACTCTAAAGTTATTGATACTCGCTATGTAGAAGAAAGCTCAGTTATAAGAAGAAAAAGAGAATGTCTTTCATGCGGGAAGAGGTTTATTACTCATGAAGTTTATGAAGAGGGCTCTAAAAAAGAGACAGATCAAAATTGTGATGAAACTGTTATTTTCTCTCCTGAATATGTAAAAAAGAGAGACGGAAGAGTTGTACCCTTTGATATCTTTAGGATTGAAAGAGCTATAGCTAAGGCATTTAAAGCTGTAGGTGAGCATCTTGGTGCAGAAAAGGAACTGGCTGTAAGGGTGTCAAAAAAGCTTTATCGTCAATATAGAAATCAAGAAGTAGTAGATATTGAAAGAATCCAAGACGTTGTGGAGGAAGTTTTAATAGAAAATGGTTTTGCAAAGGTCGCAAAGGCATATATCCTTTATAGAAGAAAGAGGCAAGAGGCAAGAGAAAATCTATCTTGTGCTGTAGATATAGAACATATAATTCAAGATTATCTTCACCAAGAAGATTGGAGAACTAACGAGAACTCTAATACAACTTACTCTTATCCAGGACTAGTTCTTCATGCTGCAGGTTCTGTTATGGCTCATTACACCCTAAATCGTATTTATCCAGATGAAGTAAAAGATGCTCATATAAACGCAGATATGCATATTCACGATCTTTCTTATGGAATTACGGCGTACTGTGCAGGATGGTCACTGGAAGATCTATTAAGAGAAGGCTTTGGTGGTGTACCAGGTAAGGTTGCAGCAGGTCCTGCAAAGCACCTTTCTGCTCTAACTGGTCAAATGGTGAATTTCTTGGGTACTATGCAAATGGAATTCGCAGGCGCACAGGCCTTTAATTCTGTTGATACATATCTTGCACCTTTCGTGAGAGCTGATAAATTGGATTATAAGGATGTAAAACAGATAATTCAGCAAATGGTATTTGCTATGAATGTACCTTCTAGATGGGGATCCCAACCACCATTTATTAATTTTACTTTTGATTGGACTGTTCCCGAAGATATGAAGGATAAACCCGTTATAATAGGGGGAAAGGATAGCCCAGAATATGGTACATACGGTGATTATCAAGAAGAAATGAATATGATAAATAGGGCATACATAGAAGTTATGTTGGAAGGGGATTATGATGGAAGGATATTCTCTTTCCCAATTCCTACATATAATATTACCAATGATTTCCCATGGGATAGTGAAAATACAGATCTCTTATTTAATTTGACGGCAAGATATGGTGTTCCGTATTTTCAAAACTTTATAAATTCTGACCTGAAGCCTTCTGATATAAGAAGCATGTGCTGTAGACTTCAACTCGACTTAAAGGAACTTAGAAAAAGATGTGGTGGACTTTTTGGATCGGGAGATAAAACCGGATCAATAGGAGTAGTGACTATCAATTTGCCTAGAATTGGGTATCTCTCTAAAAGTGAGGCAGACTTTTTTGCAAGACTTGATAAAATTATGAATCTTGCGAAAACATCGCTTGAAATTAAGAGAAAGGTTGTAGAAAGAAATCTTAAAAATGGTTTGTTGCCGTATACAAAGAGATATTTAGGTTCATTTTCAAATCACTTCTCAACAATTGGTCTTGTTGGAATGAATGAGGCTTGCCTAAACTTCTTGGGAACATCTATTGCTACTGAAAAAGGAAAGAGCTTTGCCATAAAGGTTTTAAAGCATATGAGAGAGAGACTATCTAGTTATCAGGAAGAAACGGGAAATCTCTATAACTTAGAAGCTACACCTGCAGAAGGAACATCATATAGGCTTGCAAGACATGATAAGAAGAGATATCCAGATATTATTACATCGGGTGAAAATGAGCCCTTCTATACAAATTCAACTCATTTGCCTGTAAATTATACTGAAGACCCATTTGAAGTGATGGATCACCAGGAAGAATTGCAAAAACTTTATACAGGTGGTACTGTTATTCACATGTTCTTACCAGAATCTCCAACTCCTGAAGCTGCTAAGCAATTTGTAAAAAAGGCATTTGAGAATTATTCTTTTCCTTATATTACAATTACACCTACATTTTCTATATGTCCAACCCACGGCTACATTTCAGGTGAACACTTTAATTGTCCAAAATGTAATCAAGAAACAGAGGTATATTCTAGGGTAGTAGGATATTATAGACCAGTAAGAATGTGGAATAAGGGTAAGAAAGAGGAGTTTAGGAAGAGGGTAGAGTATGATATCAACAATTACTCTATACATAGATTGGTAGTGAAATAGGACTTGTTTAAAGGTTGGATTAAACTATCACTTATTGATTATCCAGACAAACTTTCAACAGTGTTGTTTACTGAAAAATGTAATTTTAGATGTCCGTATTGTCATAACTTTGATCTTGTCTTGCCTAATAGCTTAAAAGAAATAGAACTTGATGAAATCTTCTTATTTCTTGAGAAAAGAATTAGAAAACTGGATGGAGTGGTTATCTCTGGCGGAGAGCCACTCCTTCATAGCAAAGAATTGGAGCCTTTTATAGAAAGAGTTAAGGAAATGGGATTTTTGATTAAAATTGATACAAATGGTTCTTTTCCTGAGAAAGTTGTTGATTGGGACAAAAAGAATCTTGTAAATTTATGGGCTGTTGACTTTAAGGTTCCATTTGAAAAATACGATTTAGTAAGTGGAGATGGCGAAGGGGTAAGGATAACCATTCGTTATTTATTAGAGAAGAATACTTCTTCATTTTATGAACTTCGCACTACCATTTTTCCTAGATTTCACAATATTGAAACCTTAACAAATATGCTGTTTGAGATAGAAGGGGCAAATGTCTGGTATTGGCAAAATTTTAGAAATGATAGAACTCTTGATGAAAGTGCATCCTTGGTTGAGCCGTATAGTAAGGATATATTAAACGATTGGAAAAACAGATTAAATATATTTAAAAAAGTTGGCAAGATTTTAATTAGATAGGTATTTGGTTTGCTACTTAGGGTGTTTTTGCCCTGGGTAGCTTATTTTGGTGTTCCATTTATGGTATATGTCCAGGATGGGACCTCAAAGATAGATGAAGGTATTTCCTTGCCTACAGATATATCTGTAAGTATAACAGTTGTGTCGCCTTTTGGAGATTGTATGTATATTTTTCTTATCCAAGAGGTATAGTCTTCTACCCAAACGGTGAAATTCAAATTTTCTCTGTTAAATGTATATACATGACAGGGACCAATACTAAGTGTATCAGTTCCATCTGGTGTGGCTGATGAAGCAATTTGGCTTCCTTCTGTAGGAAAGAGTAGATAATTAAAGGTTCTATCGGCATACTTTTCGAGTTCTTCTTTTGACATCAAATATGCTATGTGAAGAAGATGAGAATTGAAAAAATATAGATTCTCAGCGACATTTATTACTGCACTACCGTCTCCAATTATAAATGGTCCGTCAACCCTAACCCTATCTTTGGTTGCCCAAACTTGAAATGTTCCGTTTATCTTGTATCCTGAAATTTGTAATACAAATGTTTGTGGTTGAAGTGAATCAAGTACAGAAATTACTCTGTTTACACCTGCATAAGATTTATTTCCAAAGGATATAACAAAAAGCAAAGAGAAAAATATAAACAAAATTTTTAGAGCTTTCATTTTTTTGGCTCCTTTTATAATTTTAATATATTAAGGATTTAAAGTGAAAGATTCCTAAAGTTTTCATTATCATTCCACATTTTGTTGAAATAATCCTCACACTTTTTCGCAAAAGTTGGATCCTTTACAACAACAAACATTTCATCATTAGTGTCAGTAGCAGATTTTGTGTAATTGTAACTTCCAGTAGTAGCAATAGAATCGTCTATTACGCTCATCTTTAAGTGCATAAGTCCAGCATGTGTATTTTCTTTAACAGGGATTTTATCTATTAGAAGTGTGTTTATTGTATGTTTCATTACATTGTTTGTTGCTTGTTCCCTATCTACTATTACTTTTACATCTACTCCTCTTTTCTTCGCATTGGTTAAGGCTTTTAATATTTCTGGTTGAGTAAAACTATATATCGCTACGTCAATCTTCTTCTTAGCGTTGTTGTATAGGCTTGTTAATACAGGAACAGGATTTTCATTTTCTCTTGGAAAAAGCAACTCAACCGATTTTGAGCTTATCTGTTCTGGCGATGGTGTTGGAGTATTGGCATTTCCTTTTGTAGTAGTATTGTTACAACCTGATAAAATAAATACAAAAATCAAAGAGAATAGAAACAGTAAAATTTTTTTCATTTTTTTTCTCCTAAAATTCATAAGATTATTTTTTCTACTGAATTTTAAATTATAATATTTTATTGTATTTTTTACTAATTAAAGAAATATTAAACTTTTTAAAGTTACAATTTGGAGGCACTATTTATGGATTTTGTACTTGTAATCTTATTTGGGGCTATATTTGGAAGTTTTTTAAATATGCTTATATATAGACTTCCTAGAGAGCAATCGATAATAAGCCCACCCTCTCGTTGTCCCAAATGTGGTAACTTGTTAAAGTGGTATATGAATATTCCTATATTGTCGTATCTATTTTTAGGCGGCAAGTGTTTTTATTGCAAGGAACCTATTCCTATTAGATATTTAGTGGTAGAAATTCTTGAGGTGATAGTTTTTTTAGTATGCTATCTTGATTGGGGAATTAGTCTTAATTTTTTTCTTTACATATGGTTTTTTAGCGCATCAATTGGCATATTCTTTACAGATCTTGAAACACTTTTGATTCCTGATTCATTTTCAATATTATCTTTAATTCCTGCCATTGGGATTGCTATTTTGCGCGGCAACCTTATAGAGTCAATTATAGTTGCTGCTGTAATATTTTTGCTATTTTACGGTGTTTCTGTAATAACTAATGGTGGTATGGGGGGTGGAGACACAAAGTATTCTATTTCGATGTCTTGCTTCCTAGGTGTTTTTCACTCTCTTTTTGGATTTTTCACTGCATTTTTACTTGGTAGCGTATTTGGAGTTATTTTTAGGATCTGTGGAATAATTAAAAAGGGCGAACCTATACCATTTGGTCCATTTTTGGTACTTGGATGTATTATTTCATACGGTTTCGGGGATTATTTTATTCGCTTATATCTTTCTTTGTTTTAAAGTTTGTCTGGATCGAGCCAGTAGTTTGCTATCCCAATGCAAAATTTGACAGAAAAATGAGCTATTATAGGAGCTGTAATAGTATTTGTATAGTTATACAAAAGCCCAAAACAAATTCCTAAAAATGCAAGGTACATTGCGTTTGCCATACCTTTATTAGTCCACTCTGACATGTGGAATAATCCAAAAACCAAAGCAGCAAATGGAACGTCAAAAAGCCTTTGAAGTAAACCTCTAAAAAATATTTCTTCGCAAAATGAGGAGAGAAGGGCAAGATAAAATATTTCAAGCACTCCTATGTCTTTGAACACAAAAGATTGTATCTGGTTTCCCATATCCTTTATAAATTCAAATTTTCGACCAAGGAAATATGTAAGAATGAAAAGTGCACCGCCTATGGTTGTTGATATAAATATTACTGTTTTAGTAGTACTAAAATAAATTGGATGGTCGAGAAACCTGAGAGCAAGAATAGCAACTATTGCAAACATTAGCTCGCTCACAGTTAATAAGAGAATTTTCAAATCTTCTGATTTTTCAATGTCATTTCGGTCCATAACAGATTACATTTTACTATTAATAAATTAAACTGTGAACACAAATTTTTAAATTTTATCTGTAAGACTTTTTAATTTCAAAAATAAATTAATATGCTCCTTCTCTCTTAATTACTACTAATAGAGTTTTAAATAAAATCTCTAGATCAAGCCATACAGACCAATTTAAAACATACCATACGTCGATGTTTAACCTTTCATTGAAGTTTAGTTCGCTTCTTCCTGATATTTGCCAGAGTCCTGTAATTCCTGGAACTGTAAGAAGTATTGTTTCTTTGTATTCTTGCATTTCTGGAAGTTCTGAGAGTAGATATGGTCTTGGTCCAACAAGACTCATCTCACCTTTAATGACATTAAATATTTGAGGAAGTTCATCAAGAGATGTCTTTCTGAGAAATCTACCAATTTTTGTAACTCTTGGGTCATATCCTTTAATCTTTTTGAACTCTTCCCATTCTAACTTTTTTTCCGGATTTTTACTAAGATAATCTTTTAAAACTTCATCAGAGTTTAAAACCATCGACCTAAACTTTATGCAGTTAAATGCTTTACCGTTTTTTCCAGCACGTTCTTGAATAAAGAAAACGGGTCCTTTAGAATCCCTCTTGATAAGTAAGGCTATTATACCTATGATAGGTAAAATTAACCATGAAAAAGCTAAACATAAAGCTAAATCAAATATTCTTTTTATAGCTTGGCTTGTTTTGGACTTTAGATTGTTCTTAATACTTATCAAAAATAGTCTCTGATCGAAAAGAGTTAGTAATTCAGAATTTAGAAGTGCTACTCCTTTAAAATCGGGAACTACTATTACTTTGTTTACCAATAGCTGCACCTTTCCAACAAGCTTTGAAGACGATTGGGCATCAAGAGATGGCATAGCTATTATAATAGTAGAAATGCTTAATTTTTTTATAAATTTTTTAAAGTGGTTTATGCTACCAAAAACTTTGTATTTTTTTCCACAAATTTCAAGCGAGTTTCCCCACTTTCTTTTATCGTCATCTAAAAAACCTACTAAATGATATCCTAAATACTTATCGTGAAGTAATCCAGAAGCGCTATCCCTTGCTGTTTTTCCTGCACCCAAGATCAGTATTCTTTCTTTAAATACGTTGAAATTAAAAAGAGTCAATTTTAATATCAGTCTTGATATGGGGAAAATAAAAAGACTAATAAACCAAAACAAAATCAAGACTCCTCTTGATACCTCATCTAAGAGCTTACCTAAGGATACCATTGCAAATATTAGTACAGAGTTAAGAGTAAGTACTTTAATTAAAATTGAAGTCTCAACCCAGAAAGGTAGTCTTTGTTTGTATAAGTTCATAGTCCATATGAGAACTATGGTTATAAAAGGCATCCACCACATTTTTAGGAATGAGATAAAAGGGAAGGACATTGGAACTAATTTTCCTGGCAAAAGGTAAAAAAGAATATATCTAATCTGATAAGCCAAAAATAGACTAACGTAAAACGAAAAAAGATCTGCCAGGATGAGTGCTATTATTAGTATTGAGTTGTTTTTAAAAATTTTCATAAGAATATTATAAACCTTAGTATAAGATAGTTATATAAATTTTAAGACATAGCAATGTAATTAAAATTAAAAAAAATTTTTTTGGAATACCAATGTTAAACAATTCTGAACATTTAAGTAATTTAAATTGCATAATTTTATATAGTTTAGTTTTACAATATTAATTAAATATTTGTTTTGGAGGTAATTATGCAGACGGCTTTGTGGGATGAAAGGTTTAGCAAAAAGGTTGAAAAAGGATCTTTTGAAGACTTTAAAAGAAGAGCTGAAGCAGTGTCTACAGAAGTTTATTTGACTAACATTAAAGATGCAAAGACTATTCTTCAAGAAATTTTTAAAAGAGAAAATGCAAAAAATATTATTGCTTTTAAATCGAGTTTGGTAGATAATCTGGATATCGATAAAATTGCAAAGGATATGAATATTAATTTATTCTTTGAGGGTGGAAAGAAGGAGGCAAATATTGCTGATATAGGTATCTCTGAAATGGAGTGTGCTTTGGCTGAAACGGGATCTGTTATTGAGTGGTCATATCCAGTTTGGAAAAGATTGGTTTCTGCAATGCCAGGTGTTCACATAGCACTTGTAAATTCAGGTAGAATTGTGAAAGATTTCGAAGCACTTTTTGATCTGTTAAAAGAAAAATTTGAAAGTGGTCATATAAGTTTTATTACAGGACCTAGTAGGACTGCAGATATTGAGAGGGTTTTGACTATTGGTGTACACGGTCCAAGTAAGCTTATTGTGATGGTTATAGAAGGAGGAGAACAATGATTACAAAGGAATTAAAGGAGAAAATTAAAGACAAGTTAAGAGATAGCGTTCAAAGAAAGAACCTGGGAACTTTTTCTGAGGTTTATCCGGGGGCACGCGCAAGGGCTTTCGAGGGATACGATATTGAAGCTTTGCGCGATCAGATCGCAAATATCAAAAAGAACGTGGTTAAAAATTTAGATAAATTAGCTGATCAATTTCAAAGCGAAGCAGAGAAAAGAGGAGCTATAGTTTATCGCGCAAAAACCGATAAAGACGTTATCGACTACATTATGAAACTTTGTAAAGAAAAAAATGTCAAGCTTGTAGTAAAGAGTAAATCTATGGTATCTGAAGAGGTAGAACTAAACGAAGCTTTTAAAAAAGAGGGAATAGAATCGCAGGAAACAGATTTGGGTGAGTGGATAATTCAGATTGCAGGCCATAAGCCCTCACATATGGTTATGCCCGCTATTCACCTAAATAGACAACAGGTGGCAGATTATTTTTCTAAAGAATTGGGCAAAGATATTGAACCAGATATACCATTTTTAGTTCATACTGCAAGGGTTCAACTAAGAGAAAAATTTTTGAAAGCTGATATGGGAATTTCTGGAGCAAATATAGCTGTTGCAGAGAACGGCTCTCTTTTCATAGTTACAAATGAAGGAAATGGAAGGCTTACCGCAACTTTGCCAAGGATTCATGTAATATTGGTGGGCTATGAAAAGTTGGTAGAAAAGATGACTGATGCTATACCAATCTTGAGATTCTTACCCAGAAATGCTACCGCTCAAGTTCTAACAAGTTATGTAAACTTGATTTCTGGACCATCCGAAGCTATTGTTGAAAATCCTGATGGCTCTTTTTCAGTGCAGAAAAAAGAACTTCATATAGTTTTGGTAGATCACGGAAGGCTTGAGATGGCAAAGGATCCTGTATTTAAAGAACTTTATCAGTGCATAAGGTGTGCTGCCTGTACCAACGTATGTCCAGTATATGCTCTCTTAGGCGGTCATGTATATGGTCATGTATATAGCGGTGGTATTGGTGCTCTTTTGAATGCATTCATCGGAAGCAAAAATACTGCAGATCAGATTCAGGAGCTCTGTCTTACTTGCGGTAGATGTACTGAGGTTTGTGCTGGCAAGATAAATATTCCTGAACTCATTGTTGAGATGAGAAAGAGAAATGTAAAGAAGGCTGGTTTGCCAACTCTACCTAAGGTTGTGTTTCAAAATATAATGTCAAATAGACAGCTTTTTCACAATATGTTAAGGATGGCAAGCCTTGCGCAGAAACCATTTAAAAATGGACCCTTTATCAGAAATTTGCCAATGTTCTTGTCGGGTTATACAAAGGACAGGTCTCTTCCTGCAATAGTAGAAGTACCTTTTCGAGATAGATTTAAAAATTTAAAATTAAAGAAGGAAATAAAAAAACAAAAGTTGGCGTTTTTTAGCGGATGTCTTATAGACTTTGCATATCCTGAAATTGGAGAAGCGGTAGTTGAGAGCCTTAATTGTGCAGGCTTTAAGGTGAACTTCCCTCAAGAACAGACCTGTTGTGGCACGCCAATGTTTTTAATGGGAGATCTTGAAAGCGCTAAAAAGGTTGCTATACAAAATCTTGATGCTATGCAGAAAGAAAATCCAGATTTTATAGTTTTAGCATGTCCAACTGGCGTAGAGATGTGGAAAAGATATCCAGAACTGATGAAGGATGATCAGAGATATTATGAGCTTGCTGTAAAGTTTAGTAAAAGAATTAAAGAATATACTTCGTATATAAATGAGCTTTGCGAAAGTGGCGAACTAAAATTAAAATCTCTAAAAGGAAAGGGTCTTGCTACGTATCACGATTCCTGTCATCTGAAAAGAGTTTTGGGGATTTTCAAAGAGCCAAGAAATGTTATAAATAAAACTGGTATAGATTTTGTTGAAATGAACCATTGTGATCAGTGTTGTGGTATGGCAGGTTCGTATTCGGTAAAGTTCCCAGAAATTTCTGGCGAGTTAGCTGATCAAAAGCACAAAGATATCATAGATTCAAAGGCTGATATAGTTTTAGCAGGTTGTCCTGCATGCGTCCTTCAAATTAAAGGTTTAATAGATAAAAAAGGCGGTAATGTAAAGGTAAAGCATATAGCAGAGCTTATAAAAGAAGCGTTAGAGTAATACTGTATAAAGGCATGGGGGATCAATTTAGCCTCCATGCCTGAAGTAATTTTGGGTACAATTCTAATATTATTATATAATATATAATCGTTAGTTGGTTGAGCACAAAGAGTAAAATTTATGATGAATTGATCAGCATGTAATTTCGCTTTGACTTTATTATTGATTTATGCTAATATCATCTTAGATATTTTACAATTTAAGGGGAGATAATGGTGAGGATCAAGATAATTTTGTTTTTATGTGCCTTTCTTTTGTGTTCAAGCGTGAGTTTTGCTGTTGAACTCTCTTCCCCAAGCCTTCAATGGGATCCCAAATGGTATAAACCGCAAATTCTACAATCTGTGGATGTTGCTAGATCTGTACTTACCAATCTGGTTGCATCCCAAAATTTTAGTACATGGTCTGGCTATATTGTCTCAAAGATTGACGCTGATAAATATGGCATTAGATTTTTTGGAGAAAATGGGGATCAGCATGAAACTACTGTTATAAATCTTGTTGAGGTCAGCGGGGTATATATTTATTATTTGCCAAATCTTGATAGAAATTACAAATGGTGTGTTATGGTAAAGCCTTCTCAGGGTTCGCCTGAATTTCTTAGGACACTAAACTTAGAGACTGCCCAAAAGTTAACTGATGTAATATACACACTGGCTCTGGCTGCTGGTGCTGAACTTTATTCTCCTTCTGGTTTTGTTTGTTTTACAGACGACAAAGAAATAGACAAAGTAAAAAAGGATACTGGATGGAATGAAAGTTATGGTGCATTTGTCAAGATTGTAGAGAGCAATTCTCCTGCTGATATTGCTGGATTTAAGCCAAATGATATTATTGTAGAAGTAAATGGTGAAAAGGTGAAAGATAGATCTTACCTTACTCAGGTTATTCAAAACGGTGTCCAGGGAAAGGAGAGCGCTCAGTTTGATTTAAAGGTTTATAGAAACAAGACATTTTTAAACCTTTCTTTGACAGTGCCAAACTTCAATTATGGAAGAGAAAAATTGCAAGAAGTTGCCCAACAAAAACCAACTGCAAACAAAGTTAGTCTCGGGATAGACGTAAAACCAATTTCATATACGGTGGATACAGGAGAAACTTATAGCGGGCTAAAGGTCTTGAATGTGAAACAAAGCTCTTTAGCTGAAGAGTCAGGCATTAAGGTTGGAGATATAATTTTAGAAATAAATGATAAAAGCGTAAAGGACATTTACTCCATGGCAAATATTCTCGCAAACGAGATTCCTGTTAAGTTTAAGGTCTTAAGAGAGGGAAAAATCCTTACCCTTGATGCTGCACAAAGTTTTTAGAAATTTATG